>JANNNF010000130.1:0-30431 GCA_031398405.1 Rhodobacterales bacterium
GAAGACAGCGACTTTTGTGATTCTAACACAAAGTCGCCCTCCACGGATTGCCTCGATCAGTGGGGTCAAGCTCACACCTGCGCGCTTCTTCGCTGTCAGCTATCCTTCCCAATCGACAGGATCTGCATCAACCAATTGGGCAGCCTTACCCAAAACTAAGAAGGCCCCTGCCCTCATCAAAGCTCCATCTCAGACGGACAACATCAGACGCACACCGCGGCGCCAGAATTCCCTCATACACCAAAGCCGCGATTTCACTGCTATTGGCCCCGTTTGCCTCCAGCAAGGCTCGAAGAGAACCGAGGCGCGGATCTCAGACATCAGCCCCGCAGGCTCATTTTCTCTGAAAATCTGTTGAATGACAGGGCGAGTGTCTATGGTGGGAATTGCTCCTGCTTGGATCAGAAATGGTTCCACCAAAACCGTTGAGGTCCCTGGCTCGGCCGCTGCGCTGTGCAAGGATTGCTGGCGGCGTTCGGGAAGGTTCTCGCCAAGAACATCTTTACCTCCGGGAAGCTGCCAGAAAGACAGCATGAACTCTCGCAGAAGTTTGCGAAAAGGTGAATCTCCCAATTTCAACGGGTTGCATGCGTAGACCTTAGACAGTGATTTTCAGTTTCTGGGCGGGCATGATGCCGTCGCTTCATTCCTTACAACTCCCATCCATCTGCCAGTTGGGCTGGTTTGTGGCATAACGACCTGGTGACAGACCGGGGCGAATGTGCCCGCGAAAATCTTGCCCAACCTCAGCGCGAACCGCAGATGGGTCGTCCCTTTACTCCAGTGTGATTGACACCCGGCGGTTCTGGCGGCCTTTGTTCTCTATCCGGCCCACCGCAACCCGACCAATTTCGCCGGTGCGCGCCACATGAGTGCCACCGCAGGGCTGCAGATCCACTTGCCCTGCCCCCTGCCCGATCCGCACCAGCCGTACCCGGCCCTGCCCTATCGGCGGGGCTACCTTCATCGTCTTGACCAGCCCGGGGTTGGCGCGCAATTCGTCATCGGTGATCCACTCATCTGTCACTGCTAAATCGCGGTCGATCAGCAGGTTCAGATCAGCCTCAATATCAGCAGTATTTTCTGGCGGTTCGGGCATGTTGAAATCCAGCCGCCCGCGGTCTGCCCCGATCTGGCCCCCGGTGACTGGCAATGGGATCACCACCGACAACAGATGCAGCGCTGTATGCACCCGCATCAGGCGGTGGCGGCGGGTCCAGTCCAGCACCTGACGCACCTCGGCCCCCACCGGGGGCATCGCCAGTGGCGAGGCTGGCACCAGGGCCACATAACCACCCTGTACCTTCACCGCCGTCGCGATCGGCATCTGCCCACCGTCCCAGATCAGCGCCCCGGAATCGCCGGGCTGCCCGCCGCCGGTGGGATAGAAGACCGTGCGATCCACGATCAAGCCGCCTTCCGGGGTGTGGGCGAGGATGCGGGCCGTCACCTCGATCAGGTAAGGGTCGTCGCGAAACAACATTTCGGTGGTCTGGCCGGTCAATGTATCGGTCATGGCCCTGATCCTTCGTCATTTCGCTTGTCGCCGATATCTTCGGCCTTCGCCGCAGGCTCTGGTGCAACCCGGTCGGCAAGGGCCGCCAGCACCAGCACGGCCTCGGCGGTGCGCTTGGCATCGGGGTCGGCCGCCGGGGTTACTACGTGTATTCCGGCCTCTTGGAATTTCGCCATGATCTGATGGTTGATATCGCTGCGCACCTGCACCGAGAAATTCACGTCGCGCAGGATAAGCCGGATTTCAAAGTTCATCAGCAAAGCGGTGTACCCCATGAACGCAACCACCGGCGGCGGGTTCAGCACGGCCAAGGGTTGGGCCTCGGCAATCTCGCGCAGGACGGATTCTACCTTTCGGCTGTCAGACCCAAGCGCCACCATCACCGGCACGATCAGGCGGCCTGACAGGTTGAACCGGGTCCAGTTCGTCACCTGCCCCGTGATCAGATCGGCATTGGGCACGATCACGTCATTTCGGTCAAACGTCTCAATCCGAGTGGACCGGACTGAGATTGACCGCACCCGGCCCTGCACACCGCCCACCTCTATCCAGTCTCCCTCACTGACCGGGCGTTCAATGAGCAAGATGATGCCGGATATGAAGTTCGACACGATGTTTTGCAGACCAAACCCGATGCCGACCGACAAGGCCCCGGCAACGATGGCAAGACCAGACAGATCAATCCCCGCCGCATTGATCGCAACCAATGCCGCAAGAAAAATGCCGACATAGCCGATCCCAGCCACGAGGGCTGTCTGCCCGCCACTGTCCATACTGGTTTTGGGCAGGATCGTGCTGCGCAAAGCCCCCTGAAACAGCCGGGTGATCATGAAGCCGATGACAAAGACGATGGCGAAGACCAGGAAATTGGTTGGCGACACGCGCGTCGCGCCCAACTGGAACCCTTCGCCAAACCGCGTCCACAATTCCGTCATATCCGCCAGACGCGCGCCCCAGATCAGCGCGAACAGCGGCAGCGACAGCAGCATCAGGCAGAACCCGGCCAGCACCGGGACCAATGCCTCGCGCCCCGTGGCCTCATTCCGGGTGATCAGCGCCCAGAGATCGCCGATCAAGCGCTGCAAGATGAAGAGCAGCGTCAGCAGGCCCAATGACACAATCGCCGGATAGATCAGCGCGCCCGCCGCCTGCACATAGCCGAACGCTGCCAGAACCGGGGCAAGCAGTCCGACCGCCCCCACCCCCTGTCCAACAATCGCCAGCAGTCGCAGAGTAAAGCTTTGGTCACTGGTGGGGGCTGCACGGCCGGTCGTGATTTGCACCGGCAAACGCAACAGCCGGCCCACGCGCCACAACACCAACCCGGCTGTCAGCAAGATCGGGAACGACATCACCGATGTGGTCGCATCCGAATAGGCCTGCGCGTTCATCGCCGCATCGCGCAATTCTTCGACGCCGATCAACAAGCCGAGCAGCACCGACAACAGCCGACCCTCTGCCCTGCGTTCGGGGGGCAGGTTTAGTAAATCCTCGTTCAACTCGGCCTTGGGGAAGGCCCTGCTGCCCAACCACGCGGCGACGAATAGCCCAAAGCCCGCCGTGGGCAGCACGTCGTTGACCGACGCTCCGGTTTCCCCAAGCATCCCCGACCGGGTCGCCGCCACGCTGAGCGCCACAACCCCAAGCGTGGGCACGATGATCTGGCCCAGCGATACGACCAGACCCCAGACCTGCCGCCCCCGGGCTGACGCCCGCGCCTGCACGCCCATGGCCAGCTTTTCAATTGCCTGCCGCCCGCGTGTCAGCAAACCCACCGCCACGATCAGCAGCACAAGGATCAATGGCAGGTTGTTGCCCAACACCACACGCGCCTTGGGGTCGGTCCAGCCTGACTCTGTCTCATCCCACAGCCGGAACATGGTATCGGTCAGTGCAATCACCGCCTCGGGCCAGTTGGCCGGGTTCACTGGCGATGGCCACAGTTGCAACAGCGCGTCGGCCTGACGTTCACGCAAGATGCGGTCGATCTCGCGGATCAGACCATCGGCGCGACGGTAGGCTTCCTCCGCCGCGATGCCGGGGGCCTGCACCTTGACAAGTTGTTCCGCCAAGGTTTGGCGGCGCGCGCCGATTTCATCCGCCTCGGCCTCGCCTTCCTTGGGGACTGGGCCCAACGCCTCAATCTGAGTGCGCAGGGTGGCGATGCGGCTGGCATTGGCGCTTTGCGCGTTCAGCAGCGCCGCCCGCCAATCCACCAATTGCCCCCGCAGCACATCCAGCCGCAAGTCAGACACATCGGGGTTGGCAATGTCGGATTCCGCCCGGGTGGCCATAGCCTCCCACGCGGTGTAATCCATGTCGACGACGGGTTTCACCTCGCCGGATGACAGATTGCCCCTTGTGCCGTTGACCGGGCCAGTCGGGCTGGCAGGGTCGGGCAGCGTGGTGGTCGTGGTCTGCGCAAACACTGGGCCCAATGTGGCAAACGGCAATGCCATCAACACTCCGGCGCACAGCATCGCCCGCCAGACCGCCATCCCCCGCACGCCCGCCATGCGTCTTATGCGTCCTCGAACACGGCGGGGATCGACCGGGCAGACCGGTCCAGCCATTCCGGCACCGGCAGGCCCTTTTCACGCAGGAAGGTCGGGTTATAGACCTTGGATTGATAGCGGCTGCCGTAATCACACAGGATGGTCACGATGGTATGCCCCGGCCCCATTTCGCGCGCCATCCGCATCGCGCCTGCGATGTTGATGCCGCTTGACCCGCCCATGCACAGGCCTTCCTCGGTCATCAGATCGAACACGATTGGCAGTGCCTCGGCATCGGGGATGCGATAGCTGAAATCTGGGGTAAAGCCTTCAAGGTTGGCGGTGATGCGCCCCTGTCCGATGCCTTCGGTGATGGAGCTGCCGGGGCTGTCCAGCTTGCCCGTGGTGTAAAACGCATGCAGCGCCGCACCTTCGCAGTCGGCAAGGCCGATCTTCACGCCCTTCGGCTGCAATGCCATGCCAACGCCGGCAAGCGTGCCCCCCGACCCCACCGCGCAGATAAACCCGTCGACCTTGCCGCCGGTCTGGTCCCAAATCTCAGGCCCCGTGGTTTCAATATGCGCGTCGCGGTTGGCGGTGTTGTCAAACTGGTTCGCCCAGATGGCCCCGTTTGGTTCGGTCTTGGCCAAAGCCTCGGCCAGACGGCCCGAATAGCGGACATAGTTATTGGGGTTCTTGTAAGGCGCTGCTGGCACCTGCACCAGTTCTGCGCCAGCCAGCCGCAGCATGTCTTTCTTTTCCTGGCTTTGGGTTTCCGGGATCACGATCACCGTCTTGAACCCCATGGACGCCCCGACCAGAGCCAGCCCGATACCTGTGTTGCCAGCGGTGCCTTCGACAATCGTGCCCCCGGGTTTTAGCAGGCCCTTTGCCACCGCATCGCGAATGATGAACAGGGCAGCGCGGTCCTTGACGGACTGGCCGGGGTTCATGAATTCGCATTTGCCAAGAATGGTGCAGCCCGTCAGCTCTGATGCCTTCTTCAGCAGCAGCAGGGGGGTATTGCCGATGGTGTCGGCCAGATCGCTGTTGATCCGCATTGGGGATATCCTTTGTTCCGTCGCACAGGTGTACGCACCCTACCCGCCAAACTCAATGCCCCCCGCAGCATGCAGGCCCGGGATGCGCGCAACCATACTGGCCCGCCGTCCTGAAAGCCAAAGCCGGAACTGCGATAATCTCCTGATATTCGGTCGGCCACCGCGATGCTGACGGCTAGCGACGTCATTCTGCAGGTCAAGCCACGCACGGCCCGTGGCACCTTTCCCTTCTGCGCCCAAAGGCGCAAAAAGGACGCGAGGGCCGATCTTGTCCAGATGGTACCTGAGGCGAGCAATGACACGGGGACTGCGACGTGACACCAACAACCCGACCCCATCCTCTGGTCCGCACCGCCCGCGCCTTGACCGGGCCGCAGAGGTCAGACGCGCAGGATGCAGCCCTTGCAACCATTCTGGCCGCTATCGCCGGGGCTGCCAATGCGGGTGGCTTTTTCGCCCTTGGGCAATACACCTCGCATATGACCGGGTATCTGTCGCAACTGGCAGACAATCTTGCCATGCTGAACCTGAAAATCGCGTTTATCGGCCTTGTCGCAATTGGTGCGTTCGTGGCGGGGGCCGCGTTCAGCACCGTGTTGATCAACTGGGCGCGCCATTACACCGCCCATCAGCAATACGCCCTACCTTTGGCGGTGCAGGGGGGCTTAATGGTGTGTTTTTCCTTTGGTGGCGTTTTGACCAGTGATGCAGGCCGCTTGTTCGCATTGGCCTGCCTGTGCTTCATCATGGGAATGCAAAACGCGACGATCACCAAGATATCGGGCGCGCGGATCCGCACCACACATGCCACCGGCATGATCACTGATATCGGTATCGAACTTGGACGCGCCACGTTTGGCCTGTTCCAGCCGCGCAGCGGGGCGGGTGCTGACCGCCCCAAACTGGCGTTGCTGCTGCGGCTTGTGCTGGCCTTTCTGGTCGGTGGCATCGTCGGCGCGATTGGCTACAGCCAGATCGGGTTTTTCTTTTCCCTGCCGCTGGCGGCTGTGCTGCTGACCATCTCGCTGCCCGCGCTTTGGTCCAAAGACTGACTGGGCAAAAGACATCCCCCTGCCCCTGCCCACCCGTCACATCATCCCGTCAGCCCCCAGTTCGGCATTGCACCGCTCGCAGCAGCGATAGCCTTAGCTCCGCAACCGCCCGCGTTCACGCTGCAACCACAGCGCCGACAGCAGCACAGGCGCGTTCGACGCCTCGCCACTGGCCACCAGTTCCATCAGCCGGTCAAAGCTGATCAGGTGGCCACAGATATCCTCGGCCTCGTCCGCCACGCCGAACACGCCGGCGCTGCCATCGGGCAGGTCGCACAAGGCGACGTAGGAATAGATAAACTCAGACTTCGCACCCGGGCTGGGGTAAAAGCCCGCCACCGGCAACAGCGCGCCAAGGGTCAGGCCCGCTTCTTCCACCGCTTCGCGCCGTGCGCACTCCTCTGGCGTCTCACCGGGATCGATGCGACCCGCAATTGCCTCCAACTGCCAGGGCGTGTGATCGCCGCGCGCAAACGGGCCGGTGCGAAACTGTTCCACCAGCAGCACCCGGTCGCGCACCGGATCATAGGGCAGCACCGTCACCGCGTCTCCTGATACAAAGGCCGCGCGGTTGACGACGGGGCTCATACTGCCATCAAAACGCGCAAAGCTGAGATCATATTCCTCAACGGCAAAGAAATTGGCGTAGGGTTGACGGCGGTCCACCACCTGTACGGCAGCAGGCGGGCGGCGTTCATCAGCTTGCACCGCCCCCGCCGCCCGCACCCGCGACGCCCCTCGCACCAGCATCACCGGATAACGCGCCACCACGGACGCCGCCGAGTGGCTGCCGTAAAGCGCCATAACATCACCCGCCGTGGCGGTGACGTCAGCTCCGCATTCAGCCTGCCAATCGGCCAGAACCCACGCCTTCCCGGGCTGCCACGAACCGGGGTCGGGGATGTAAACCCGCGCCACCGTACCATCGGTCAGGCTTAGGTCTTGCGGCGTAAAAGCAAAGCCAGCCTCGTAAAAATCCAGCCGCGCCCAATCCTCAGCCGACAGATCGCGCACGAGCACACCATCGGCCTGCTCCGCCCCCGGCGTGATGACTGGAAATACCCGGCCTTCTGCCCAGGCAACCTTGAACCCCGACAAAGCCGCAGGCTCCATCTGCACCGCTCGGCCCAGAACCAGGGTCAGCAGGGCCGGATGGCACAGTGTGCCGTAAAAGAACCCATGCACCGCCACTAACGCCAGCGCCGCCCGGCAAATTCCGCCAGAAAGCCGCCTATCATGCCACCGATCAGCAAGATGGCCAGCACCTGCACATCCCCCAAAGCCTTGCCAAACTCGATCATGATGCCGAACACCGACACCAAAGCCTCCATCGGGCCATCGTAACGTTTCTTCAGTGACAGGCGCACCATTTCGTAGATCGCAAAGCCGAGCACCACCCAGAAAACGATGGTCGCCGAGGTGCGCACCCCCAGCCCCATCGACGTGGTGTAGCCCCCGCCTGTCAGCCGCCCCATCACGCGCCAGCCGACAATCACGCCAATGGCGGCGGTGATTTCGCGAAACATTCCGATCCGGGTGCCTTCCGGCAGACCGGGTATCGACGCGTTGGCGGCAAGCCAAGCCACAATGGCAAAGGCCACGGCGGCAAACAGTTTGGCGGCAGTTGGCATTGGCTGTGTCTCGTCAGTGGGGTTTGGTCACAGTGATTTGTGTCACCCCACAGTTACCGCCCTGAAACGCGCCCGCGCAAGAGGTGAGGTAAAAGTTCCACATCCGCCGGAACCGGTCGTCAAAGCCCATATGGGCGACCTGATCCCATTTGGCGTTGAAATCCTCGTGCCACCGGCGCAGTGTCAGGCTGTAGCTTTGGCCAAACTCGATGGATCGCTTGACCCGCAGGCCGGCCTTTTCGACTTCGGCACGCAACACCGAAGGCGCGGGCAACATGCCGCCCGGGAAGATGTACTTCTGAATGAAATCAACGCCGCGCTTGTACATCTGCCAGCGGCTGTCAGGAACCGTGATGATCTGCAATGTGGCATTGCCGCCGGGTTTCAGCCGCTCACGCAGGGTGTCAAAATACACGGGCCAATAGCGTTCGCCCACGGCCTCGAACATCTCGATGCTGGCGATGCCGTCGTACAGACCCCGTTCATCGCGGTAATCCTGCAACTTGATCTCAACACGGTCCGACAGACCCGCCTTGGCAATGCGGTCCAGCGCGTAATCGTATTGTGCCTGCGATATGGTGAGTGCAGTGACCCGCAAGCCGCGCACGCTGGCCGCATACTCGGCAAACCCGCCCCAGCCGCAGCCGATTTCCAACACGTGATCGCCGGGTTTTGCGCCCATCTCATCCACCATGCTGGCGTATTTCTGTTCTTGCGCCGTTTCCAGACTTTCCTGCCCCGACACGAACAGGGCGCTGGAATAGGTCATCGTGTCATCCAGCCAAAGCTGGTAGAACTCATTCCCCAGATCATAGTGATGCGCGATGTTGCGCTTTGATCCGCGCCGAGAATTGCCCTGCAACCAGAACCGCAGCTTTTCATAAGCCCGGATAAGCTTGATGCCCGGAAACCCATCTGACACCACCGTGTTTTCCGGCGTCTGGATCAGGTCCAGAAACGCCTGAAGATCTGGCGAGGACCACCAACCATCCAGATAAGCATCGCAAAAGCCAAGGTCCCCCTCGCGGATCATCCTGGCGAACAGGTCGTTGTTATGAATATCAATTTCCGCCACCGGGCCAGGTTTTGCCCCCTCGATCCGAAAGCGGCGCCCATCGGGGATCACGAAATCAAGCCGCCCCATCCCCAATTTTCCCGCCACTTGATAGGCGCTTGCGAAATAGCGTGGCAGACCGGACTGGCCTTTGATCGTGGTAAGTACGGTCATTTCCCCTCCCCGAGGGTCGATTTGTTTCGGATTTTCGTTTCAGTTACGCAAGGCCACCTCAAGAGTTTCGCGCCCCATACGCCGCCAGCGACCGGTTGCGGCCCTCGCCCAGATCGACCAGTGGCATTGGATAGGCCTTGGTCGGAGATAAGTTCCAGCTTAAAGGCACCGCGTCGAAATAGGCCAAGGCCTGCGTCCCCGGATTGCGTGACGCTTCGGCGATATAGCGTTGGCGGTATATCTTGTCGGGATCGAATTTTTCCACCTGCGTCGCCGGGTTGAAAATGCGGAAATAGGGGGCTGCGTCCGGCCCCGACCCGGCCGCCCACTGCCAGCCCATCGCGTTGGCCGCAGGGTCCCAGTCGATCAGACAATCCTCGAACCATTTCAAACCCACCCGCCAATCGGTCATCAGATGCTTTGTCAGATAGCTCGCGACAATCATTCTGCCACGGTTGTGCATTGTGCCGGTGACATACATTTCACGCATGGCCGCATCAACAAACGGCTCGCCAGTCATGCCACGCCGCCAGACCTCGGCATCTGCGTTGTCCGCGCGCCACGGGAAGGCGTCCCATTCGGGCTTGAAATTCGCCTGCGCCATGTGGGGGAAGTGGTGGATAAGATGATAGGAAAACTCGCGCCAGACCAGTTCGCGTAAAAACGTCTCGGCACCGGCGCGGCCTTCATGCATGGCCCGCATGCCCGCGTGCCAGACAGCGCGGATGCCGATCTCGCCCAACGCGAAATTCTCTGACAATCGCGAGGTGCCCAATTCCGCCGGCAAATCGCGGCTAAAGCCATAGCGATCAACCGTGGACTCCATGAACCGCGCCAGCCGCGCCTCGGCAGCCGCGGTGCCGACCCCCACATGCGCCCGGACAACCGCCGCGCCGCGCCGCATGGCGGCCCCCAGATGCCAGTCCTCCAAGCGCTCACTCTGCGGCCATTGCGCAGGCGCGCGCAGCGCGTTCGGTGCCGGGGCGGCATCTGCCACTGCCCGGTCCCGCACCGAGCGCCAAAACGGCGTATAAACCCGGTAAGGACCGCCCTGCCCTGTCGCAACATCCCACGGTTCAAACAACAAATGTCCCGGGTGACTGACCGCCTGCAAACCTTGGGCCTTCAACCCGGCCTTCACGACCGTGTCGCGTGCTGTGCAGACCGGGTCGTACAGCCGCTGCCACATTACCCCGGCAGCCGCTGTTTCCGTCGCCAGTCCCTGCAAGACCGCCAAGGCGTCGCCCCGCCGCAAGATCAGGCGCGACCCTACTGCCACTAATGCCTCGGAAAACGCCTCTACCCCCAAGCCCAGCCGCCACTTGGGCGCAGCCCCCAATGCTTCGGTTTCAGGGTCCAACACAAACACAGGGATCAATGGCCGCCCTGTGGCAACAGCCGCCGTCAGCATAGGATGATCGCTCAGCCGCAAGTCGCGGCGAAACCACAGGATCAACGGCGCATCCGTCATCGGTTTGAGCCATGATCAGAATTCATAGAAAAGCCTGTGTTATTCTTTACACTCTGTACGGTATTGTAGGCCTATTGGATCACTTACCACCCCTGTAGATGTCAAAACGCAGGTAATTTAATTGCAGGTGGTCTGTATCCAGATCCTTTCGATCTGCCAGGCCATCAGAAAATTAATAAAATCAGTCTTCTATGCCGCCCGGAACACCAATGCCGCACCGTTCAGGCAATACCGCTTGCCCGTGGGTGCCGGGCCGTCATCAAACACATGGCCCAAATGCCCGCCACAGCGGCGACAATGCACTTCGGTACGGCTGCCAAACAGGCCGGGGTCGTTCTTGGTACCTATTGCGGCCTTTAACGGCTGCCAGAACGAGGGCCATCCGGTGCCCGAGTCGAACTTGGTCTCGGACGAAAACACAGCCAAGTCACAACCGCCACAGTGGAACGTCCCTGCCCGATTTTCCTTGTCCAGAGGGCTGGACCCCGCGCGCTCAGTCTCTTCCTCGCGCAAAACGGCGTAGGACAAATCGCTCAGCTTCGCGCGCCACTGGGCCTCGGTCATCGTGACTTCAAACTCTTCGGCGCGCAGAGGAAACGCCCAGACTCCGCCAGACAACCCAGCGGTCAAAGCCCCCAGTATCAGTTTGCGTCGGTTCATCGGCTGATCCTCCATTCAGTTGTTACAGCATCATCCCACTAACGCGCGACACGGGCGAAAAGTTTCATCACGGCACAGCCAGCGCTCAGGCGATCCAGCCCCTTCCCCTTGCAGCCCTGCGCGATATGTTCCACAACTCAAACTGCATGAGACGCGCGACTGGCGCAAAAATAATAGGCACGGGTATGTTGGATCAAGGCACGAAACCGAACGAAGAAATCTCTGTCCGTGATATGTTCGGCATTGATACCGACATGAAGGTCAAAGGCTTTGGCGAACGGTCTGACCGGGTGCCAGACATTGATCCGACCTATAAGTTTGACCCCGACACCACGCTGGCGATCCTTGCCGGCTTTGCCTACAACCGCCGCGTGATGATTCAAGGTTATCATGGCACGGGCAAGTCGACTCATATCGAACAGGTGGCAGCGCGGCTGAACTGGCCCTGTGTGCGTGTCAACCTTGACAGCCACATCAGTCGGATCGACCTGATCGGAAAAGATGCAATCAAGCTGCGCGACGGCAAGCAGGTTACCGAATTTCACGAAGGCATCCTGCCTTGGGCGCTGCGAAATCAGGTGGCGATTGTGTTCGACGAATATGATGCGGGCCGGGCAGACGTGATGTTCGTGATCCAGCGCGTGTTGGAGCATGACGGCAAGCTGACCCTGCTGGATCAGAATGAGATCATCACCCCGAATCCCTATTTTCGGCTGTTCGCCACCTCGAACACCGTCGGTCTGGGCGATACGACTGGCCTGTACCACGGCACCCAGCAGATCAACCAGGCGCAGATGGACCGCTGGTCCCTCGTCGCCACGCTGAACTACCTGAGCCATGACGCAGAGACTGCCATCGTGCTGGCCAAATCGCCGCATTACAATACCGACAAGGGCCGCAAGATCATATCCCAGATGGTCACCGTGGCAGATCTGACCCGCACTGCCTTCATGAATGGCAATCTGTCCACCGTCATGTCGCCCCGTACCGTGCTGAACTGGGCCTATAACGCCGAAATTTTCCGCAACGTGGGCTATGCCTTCCGCCTGTCGTTCCTGAACAAATGTGACGAGCTGGAACGTCAGACCGTTGCCGAGTTCTACCAGCGCTGTTTTGCCGAAGAACTGCCGGAAAGCGCCGCATCGATGGCAATGAAATGAGGCGGGCGGCGGTGGCCTTTGTGGTTGCCGCCCTCGCCAGCCCTGCCGAGGCCGCCGACCCGCTGTACCCCGATGCGCAATGCGCGGCCTTTGTGCTAGGGCGCGATGATTATGCCAAGCGGTCTGCGTATTTGCCTCAAACGCCTGGCGATGCTGCCCTTGCTGCTGCCTACCGGAACCGGGCCGTGCGCCTGAACGGTGAAAATGCCCGGAAGGTCGACGCCTTCATCGCGACGGAGCGGGCGGTGATGGCCTTCATGTTTGAGGCGTATATCTTTGGCGGCGACGACCAAAGCCGCAACATGCACGACCATCTGACTGAACTCTGTACTCCGTAGGATGGGCAATTTGCCCATCTTCGCCGCGCCCATAAACCCTTCCTTAACCTCCCCCGTGCATCCTCGCGGCATGACACAGTATCGCCGCCTGCGCCTGCCCGGTGCTACCTACTTTTTCACTGTCTGTCTGGACGACAGCGCCAGCACAGTGCTGACCGACCACATCGGTGCCTTGCGCTTTGCCTATGCCAAGACGATGGCGGAGCGTCCGGTGAGGTGCCACGCCATGGTGGTGTTGCCCAACCACTTGCACGCAGTCTGGACCTTGCCCGAGGGGGACTGTGATTTTTCCGAACGCTGGCGGTTGATCAAGGCGCGGTTTTCCCGCGCGGTCGGGTTGGAAGCAGACCGCTGTGCCAGCAAGATCGCCAAGCGGGAACGCGGACTCTGGCAGCGGCGGTTCTGGGAACATGCGGTGCGGGATGAGGCGGAACTGGCGACGTTGATTGGCTATTGCCATTTAAACCCGGTGGAACACGGGCTTGTGACCAAGCCGGGGGATTGGCCCTATTCCTCGTTCACAAAAAGAAAGGATGGGCAAATTGCCCATCCTACACCGGGGACAGGCGTTTCCGCCCGTCTCGCGATGCACTGATCTTAGGCCTTGGCCGCCATCGTGGCCTTCGCCCACCACGCCAGATCATCCAGCGTCAGCTTGGCAGACGGCAACAATGTGCCTTCGATATCTGCCAGATTGCCGGACCCGCCCATGCCGGGATGCACCTTCCAGAAATCACCGCCGCCGATATGCACCGCGTTGCGGGTCGGCACCATCTGCAGTTCGACCCCGATCATCCGCAAATGCTCCAACGCGCGCGCGCCGCCCATTGATCCGTAAGCAATCGCCGCCATCGGCTTGTGCGCCCATTCGACATAAGCCTGATCCATCGCATTCTTCAGCGCGCCGGTGACCGAATGGTTGTATTCGGCGACCACAAAAATATAGCCATCATAACCGCCGATCTTTTTCTGCCACGCCACAGCCGCCGGGCTGGACGAAGGCATATAGGCATTAGACGCAGGTTCATCGAACATTGGCAGATCAAAGTCGCGCAGATCGACCAGATCGACGGTCATATCGTCGCGGGCCTGCGCCTGGGCCAGCATCCATTGGGCTGGAATGTCGGCAAAGCGGGTCTTTCGGGTGGACCCGATGATCAGGGCGATTTTCGGTTTTGCGGTCATGGTGGCATCCAATCCAAAGGGTTTCATCCGGGCGCAGTCTGCCGTAATCGGCACACCGCGCAACTGCGCAGATCGGAATAGGCGCTGTGCATTCCTGCAAGGGGGCGTGGCGGGGTCTTGCTCTTGATCGGGCGCAATGATTTATCTGGTGCCATGACCAAACCGAATGACAACCCCGCCGATCCGTTCAAGAAGGCCCTCGCCGAGGCCACCAAAACCATGGCCAACGACCCTGACGTGACGGTCAGTTACTCGGTCGATCCGCCGGGCATGAACAAGGACGGCATCCGCCTGCCGCAGGTCAGCCGCCGCATGACCCGGGACGAGGTGCTGCTTGCGCGGGGCACGGCGGATGCCTTCGCGCTGCGACGCAAGTTCCATTCCGAGGTGACGAATACCCGCTACGCGCCGACTGGTGCCTTGGCGCGCGAAATTTACGACGCGATGGAAACCGCCCGCTGTGAGGCTGTCGGTGCGCGCGCGATGCCGGGCACCGCGGGAAACATCGACGCCAAGATCGCGTGGGAGGCGGACCGCAAGGGATATGGCCAGATCACATCCGCGCAGGATGCGCCCCTGCCGGTGGCGGCGGGATATCTGGTGCGCCATCTGGCGACGGGTCGGCCTTTGCCAAAATCGGCGGCCAATGTGATGGACCTTTGGCGTGGGTTTATCGAAGATCAGGCGGCGGGGTCTTTGGGCGGCATCGACCATGTTTTGGGCGATCAAGCCGCCTTTGCCCGCCTCGCCCGCAAGGTAATTTCCGACCTTGGCTATGGCGACCAATTGGGCGACGACCCTGATCAGTCGGACGACGATCAGGGCGATGAGGCGCAAGACGACCAGGAAGCGCCGGAGTCACAGGGCGAGGAGGAGCAGGAGTCGGACGAGTCTGAAGCCAGCCCCGAGCGCAGTCAGGAAGACCAGCAGGATCAGAGCCAAGCCCAGGTCTCGATGGAAGATTCCGCCGAGATGGAGCAGGGCGACGAGGCCGAACTGCCCGAAGGCGAGGCCCCGCTGGAACCCCCGGCCCCTGCCCCTTATTCGGACGCTGACCCGAACTACACTGTCTATACCACGGATTTTGATGAAGAAATCAAAGCCGAAGATCTGGCCGAACCAGCCGAACTGGAACGCCTGCGCGCCTATCTCGATCAACAGTTGGAACCGCTGAAGGGTGCAGTCAGCCGCCTTGCGAACAAATTGCAACGCCGCCTGCAGGCCCAGCAAAATCGCAGCTGGGAGTTTGATCTGGAGGAAGGCACACTGGATGCGGGCCGTCTGGCCCGTGTGGTTGCAAATCCCACCACTCCGCTGTCGTTCAAGCGCGAAAAGGACACTGAGTTTCGCGATACCTGCGTGACGTTGCTGCTGGACAACTCCGGTTCGATGCGGGGCCGCCCGATTTCCATCGCTGCGATCTGCGCCGATGTGCTGGCCCGCACGCTTGAGCGGTGCTCGGTCAAGGTGGAAATCCTGGGATTTACCACCCGCGCGTGGAAGGGTGGGCAGAGCCGGGAACGCTGGCTGGCACAGGCGCGCCCGCAAGCGCCGGGTCGGTTGAACGATTTGCGCCACATCATCTATAAATCCGCCGATGCGCCGTGGCGGCGGGTGCGGCCCAACCTGGGACTGATGATGAAGGAAGGGTTGCTGAAGGAAAACATCGACGGCGAGGCGCTGGAATGGTCGCACCGCCGCCTGATGGCGCGGCCAGAAGCGCGCAAGATTCTGATGGTGATCTCTGACGGTGCGCCGGTGGATGACAGCACTCTGTCGGTCAACCCCGCAAATTATCTGGAGAAACATCTTCGCGACGTGATTGCCATGGTCGAACGCCGCCGCGCTGTGGAACTGATTGCGATCGGCATCGGCCATGATGTGACGCGGTACTATAACCGGGCTGTGACGATCACGGATGTGGAGCAATTGGCCGGGGCGATGACCGAACAACTGGCTGGGCTGTTTGAGGTGGACCCGAAAAAACGCGGACGTTCCGCGCTGCGCAAGGCGGGGTAAGGGGCTGTCTGCCCCCTCTTGGCTTACGCCAATTCACCCCCGAGGATACTTGAGCCAATGTGAAAGACCAAAAGCATGTTCCAGACCTTCGATTCCACCGCCAGCCCTGACCAAGGCCCTGCCCGTCTGGCATCGTTGCGGAATGCGATGGCGCGCGAGGGGGTGGAGGGATTTATCATTCCGCGCGCTGATGCGCATCAGGGGGAATATGTGGCGCACCGCGATGAGCGGTTGCAGTGGCTGACAGGATTTACCGGGTCGGCGGGGTTTGCGATTGTTTTAGCGGACGTGGCGGGGGTGTTCATTGACGGACGCTACCGGGTGCAGGTCAAGCATCAGGTGGCGCTGTCGGATTTCACCCCGGTGCCATGGCCCGAAACCAAGCCCGGCGACTGGATCAGGGATCATCTGGTCAGCGGCACGGTAGGGTTTGACCCGTGGCTACACACGGCGGATGAGGTCGAAAAGATTGAGGCCGCACTGGCAGGCAGCGGTGTGAGCCTTCGCCCCATTCGCAATCTGGTGGATGCGGTCTGGCCAGATCAGCCCGAGGCCCCGATAGGTGCGGCGTTCGCACATCCCGACAGCCTTGCGGGTGAAACGAGTGCCGACAAACGGGCGCGTCTGGCGGAAGCGCTGCGCAAGGCTGGGCAGCGAGCGGCGGTGATCACGCTGCCAGACTCTCTGTGCTGGCTGCTGAACATTCGCGGTGCCGACGTCGCGCGCAACCCTATTCTGCACGGGTTTGCCGTGCTGCATGATGATGCCCGCGTGACCCTGTTTGCAGATGGTGCCAAGTTTGACGAAGCCACCCGTGCCCATCTGGGGGCGCATGTAACCTTGCGGCCGCCCGTGGCCTTTTTGCCTGCCTTGCACATCCTTTTAGGCCCGGTGAGGGTGGACAAGGCCACCGCCCCGCTGGCGGTATCGTCAGAACTGACCGAGGCCGGGATTGCGGTTGCATGGGGCGATGACCCTTGCCGCCTGCCCAAAGCGCGCAAGACGGCGGCCGAGGTACAGGGAATGCGCGACGCCCATCTGCGCGACGGGGCGGCTGTGGTGGAGTTTCTGGCTTGGCTCGATGCGCAAAGCCCGAGCGGCGGGCTGTCCGAGATTGACGTGGTGCGCGCCCTTGAAGGCTATCGCCGGGCGACCAACGCGTTGCATGATATCAGCTTTGACACCATCAGCGGGTCAGGGCCGAATGGCGCGATCATGCACTACCGGGTGACAGATAAGACAAACCGCGCAATCGGGGCCAATGAACTGCTGCTGGTGGATTCGGGCGCGCAGTACCGCGATGGCACCACCGATATCACCCGCACCATCGCCATTGGCGATCCGGGGGATGAGGCGCGGCTGTGCTATACCGCCGTTTTGCAGGGGATGATTGCGATCAGCCGCGCACGTTGGCCCAAAGGTCTTGCGGGGCGCGATCTGGACCCTTTGGCGCGCGCGCCGCTTTGGGTGCAGGGGATGGACTTTGACCATGGCACCGGGCACGGGGTGGGGGCGTTCTTGTCGGTGCATGAAGGGCCGCAGCGGTTGAGCCGCATTTCCGAGGTGCCGCTGGAACAGGGGATGATCCTGTCGAATGAACCCGGGTACTACCGCGAAGGGGCATTTGGCATCCGCCTAGAAAACCTGATCGTCGTGCAGGACGCCCCGCCACTTGGCGACAATCGTGCGCAGTTTTGTTTTGAGACGCTGACCTTCGTCCCGTTTGATCGCCGCCTGATTCTCACAGGCCTTCTGTCGCCGGGCGAGCGGGCGTGGATGGATGCTTATCATGCCGAAGTGCTGACCAAAATCGCGCCGCGTCTTGGGCCAGGGGCGCTGAACTGGCTGAAGACGGCCTGTATGCCGCTGTAGCCCGTTTTGGGCTACAACCACCATGTGGCGGCAATTGGCCTAAACACAACCTGTGCGTTGTG
This sequence comes from Rhodobacterales bacterium, assembly GCA_031398405.1. GTDB lineage: Bacteria > Pseudomonadota > Alphaproteobacteria > Rhodobacterales > Rhodobacteraceae > JANNNF01. The sequence continues at coordinate 17,751 of JANNNF010000130.1, forward strand.
GAGGAAGGGCTGGACTGGCATGGTTTTGAAAAGCCATTCCGCTTTCGGAGCCTGTTTGCATGTCATCACAAATTCATATCCGCCCTGCCACCGGCACTTGGACAATCCGCGCAGGGGGCGCGCTTATAGGACAGAGCGACCGGGCACTGGAATTGACCGAAGGGTCATCCCTCCCGGTCGTCTACGTTCCGCGCGACGATGTGATGATGGACATGCTGGATCGCAGCGACCGGACAACCGCCTGCCCGCACAAGGGGGTTGCCAGCTATTACTCCATCCTCACGCCGTCGGGCCGGATAGAAAATGCGGTCTGGTCGTATGAGACCCCAAAATCGCAAATGGGCGCAATTGCGGGTCATTTGGCGTTTTACCCAGACCGGGTGCTGCTGGAACAGCTTTAACCCGCAGCCGCCACCTGACGAATACGGTCCACCATGGCGCGCACGCCGTTAGAGCGTTGCGAAGACAGGTGTTCATTCAACCCCAGCCGGCCCAGTTCGGCATGGGCATCGACCTTGCCCACATCGGCCAGCGGCACCCCGGAATACAGCGCGTGCAGAACTGCGATCAGACCCTGCACAATCATCGCATCGCTGGCCCCTTCGAAATCGAACACGCCCCCCGCGACCACCGGGCGCAGCCAGACCTGTGACGCACAGCCCTGCACCTTCAGCGCGGGCACCTTGAAACCGTCGTCCAAGGACGGCATCGCCCGGCCCAATTCGATCACATGGCGGTAGCGATCTTCCCAATCGTCCAGAAAGGCGAAGGTTTCGGCAATATCCTCAAAGGCGGGGGTGGCCATCGTATTCTCCTGCAGTTCGGATCTGAGGTAGTCTTTGCAAGCGTACACGTCCAGTCCGCAGCCGCGGGTGGCGGTGGGGCTTTTCAAACTCTGCGCCATGGGCTACCCAATGACAGCCGAAGTGGGAGACCTGCCGATGACCGCCCGCCTGTTTGTGACCCTTGCGCTTGTGCTTGGCCTGTCCGGTGGGCTTGCTGCCTGCGGCAAGTCGCGGCTGAACCCGTTCAACTGGTTTGGCCAATCACAACAACGCGCCAAGCTGGACCCGGTGCCAGTCAAAGGGGCTGATGGGCGCGCGCTCGCGGCAGATGTGATTTCCATGTCGGTAGAGCCTTTGCCGGGCGGGGCGATCATCCGGGCGACGGGCCGCGCACCGACGCAAGGTTGGTGGGACGCAGAACTGGTGCCGCGCCCGGTTGCTGACGACGGCACGCTGGTGCTGGATTTCCGCGTATTCCCGCCGATCACACCGACTGACGTGAACACGCCCCAATCGCGCGAAGTGACGGTTGCCATTTATTTGTCAGACATCAAGCTGGAACCCCTGACCGAGATCGTGGTGCAGGGTCAGGGCAACGCCCGGTCCAGCCGCCGCTAGGCGCCTGACACCCCGGCTTCCGCAAAGGTGGCCATGCCCGACAGGCAAGCCACTGCACCCTGAACCACACCAATCGCCAAAGCCGCCCCCGACCCTTCGCCAAGTCGCAGTCCAAGCGCCAACAGGGGTACTTTGCCCAGTTCAGCCAACAGCTTGCCGTGCGCAGCTTCGTCGCTTTGGTGGCCCGCGATGCAATGGTCCAGCGCGCCGGGGGCAGCTTTATGCAGCACCGCTGCAGCAGCACAAGCGATGAACCCGTCAAGGATCACAGGCACCCGTACCATGCGCGCCCGCGCCATAGCCCCGGCCATCGCCGCAATCTCGCGCCCGCCAAGGCAACGCAGCACCTCCAGCGGGTCAGACAGCAGGTCTGAATGGCGGGCGAGCCCAGCCATGACGACCTGCCGTTTCAGCGCCAGCCCTGCATCATCCACCCCCGTGCCGCGCCCAACCCAATCGGCCGGATAGCCGCCAAACAGCGCCGTCGCAATGGCAGCGGCGGAGGTCGTGTTGCCGATGCCCATCTCGCCCACCACCAGAAGGTCGGCCTTCGGGTCCACTGAGTCCCACCCGGCTTGCAACGCGGTCAGCACCTCGGCCTCGGTCATTGCAGCAGATTCGGCGAAATCGGCGGTCGGATGGTCAAGGTCCAAGGCAACAACGCTCATCTGTGCGCCATAGCAGCGGGCAAGCTGATTGATTGCGGCCCCACCGGCGTGGAAATTGGCAACCATCTGCACCGTCACTTCAGGCGGAAACGCTGACACGCCGCGTGCCGCAATGCCGTGGTTTCCAGCAAAAATCACGATCTGGGGGTGTGCCGCGCGGGGCTTTTCCACACCCTGCCAGCCCGCAACCCAAACCCCCACGTCCTCCAGCCGCCCCAGGGCCCCGGGGGGTTTGGTCAACTGACCATTGCGCGCCGACGCGGCGGAAAAGGCCGCAGCATCCTGACCGGGCAAACTGCCAAGCATGTCACGAAACGCGGCGAGGCTGTCGAAGGGGGGCATGATGACTCCGATTGATCCTGATGCCGCTTCGGGCTACCCGATGACGGGATAAAGGGCCAGCCGGGAAAGGGCGCTTCGATGCTGAACAGCGACACCTTGCGCAGGCTGTGGATTGATTTGCTGTCCGGCTTTGCCCTGCTGACGCGGCTGCCCCTGCCCGACCATACCCCGCGCGGGGCGGAACAGGCCTGGGGATGGCCTTTGGTGGGGGCGGTGGTGGGGGCGATGGCCGGGGCTGTCGGGTCTGCGGCGCATGGGGTGGGGCTGCCAGCGGGTGTGACGGCGGCATTGGTGCTGGCCGCACTGGCGGCCTTGACCGGCGGGTTGCACGAGGACGGGCTGGCCGACACGGCTGACGGGCTGTTTGGCGGCTGGACCAAAGAACGCAGGTTAGAGATCATGAAGGACAGCCGCATTGGCAGCTACGGCGCGCTTGCGCTGATCTTTGCGAGCCTTGCAAAATGGTCGGCTTTAGTCTCCATCCTCACCGCAGGCGGGCTGATGCCGGCGCTGATTGCGGCGGGGGCGATGTCGCGCGCGATGATGGCTGTGGTGATGGCCGCCCTTCCCCCAGCCCGCGCCACGGGGCTTGCGCACAGCGTGGGGCGGCCCTCTGCGGCTGTGGCTTTGGCGGCCGCAGGTCTGGGCCTTTTGATCGCGGTGCTGGCCTGTGGCGGCGTGGGGGTTGCCATACTGATCGCCGGGCTGATCACCACACTGGGGCTGGTCATGCTTGCGCGCGCCAAGATCGGGGGGCAGACGGGCGATATTCTGGGCGCAACACAGCAACTGGCCGATCTGGCCGCGCTATCGATGGTGGCGGCGGCCCTGACATAAGGGCCGCCGCGTTTGTCAGATGAACAGCTCAAAATTGTCGGCAGTCAGGCTGGCCACATTGGTCAGCAAGACCACCGCAACGGCTGCGGTGGCACCAGTGCCATCCACATCCCAATACAGCGTATCATTGACGGCATTGAAGATGAACGTGCCCACATTGGCGGTGGCGGCAGTGCCGTTTACCAAGGTCAGCGTGGTCGTCATGCCGTCAAACTCGGTTACCCCAAACCCCACGCGATCAACACTTGCGACGAAATCGACGATCCGGTCACCATCGCCAAACTCGTGGTCGCCGTACCAATAGAACCCGTCACCACCAACGCCCCCGATCAGCGCATCCCGACCATCGCCGCCTTCAAAGTAATTGTATTCGGCATTGCCCTTCAGCGTGTCATTACCGTCGCCACCGTTCAACGCCTCAATGCTGGTGACACTTTCGGCGTTGCCAAATCCATCGTTGATGATCTGGTTGGTGGCGCGCGACAGATCGACAACCACACCGACCGGGGGCGTATCACCAAACCAGCGCGAGAAGTTGATGGTATCAAACCCGTCCCCGCCGTTATAAGTATCGCGCCCTTCCCCGCCCGAGAACTGGTTGTTCATCCGGCTGCCGTTGAACGTATCGTTGAAACGGGTCCCCGCCACGCGTTCAATATCAATGACTGTGTCGATGTTGCCAAACCCGTCGCGGATGGTGCCGCGAATGGACCCGTTCACAAACACGGTTTCCAGATTGACCACGATGCCGCGTGTGCCGCCCTGCCAGTAGTCGTTTTGATAGCGGACTTCATCGCGCCGGTCTTCGGTGCGCACGCCATTCACGTCAAAACTGTCTGCGCCGCCATCAAAAGTATCGCGCCCGCGCAGGCCGCTGAACCTGTCACGATCCGCACTGCCGATGAAGGTATCGTTGAACCGCGATCCTTCAAATTCCTCAATGCCGGTAAAGCGGTCGGTGCCACCCCAGGGATCAAGCGCCACCCCTGTCACCGCGTTGAATGTGACCCCGCGAAACGCTGGGCCGCCCGCGTTGTACGTGGTTTGAGAAAAAGAAAACCTGTCATAGCCGTCGCCGCCATTGACAGTGTCATTGCCGATGCCGCCGTTAACCTGATCGTCGCCCGCCCCCATGTTGTAGGTGTCGTTGCCGTAGTCAAACCCGACCAGACCCTGATTGTCGTCGCCCGCGGTGCCGGTGATCACATCATTTCCCGCCAGCAGATGGTTCCACGCCATCTGGCCGTCAGGGCCTGGGCCTGCGTTGCCATCCAGCGACAGCGATCCGAACACGTTGGCATAAAACTGCGACAGGTCCGCCCCGAACGGGTTGGTTTGCAGGTTTGAGATCGTCAGCACCACCTGGTTCAGTTCGTTGAAAATCCGCACCACCGTCATGTTCCCGGCAATGGGGACATCTCCGTCATAGGTGAAGCCGCTGCCCTGAGCCACAACCCGATAGTTTGGAAAATCAGTGCCTGTCGCTGGATACCGGAACGTGAAGTTGACGGCGGTCTTGGCAAGGATAGTGGTCCCTTCGGTGGCTTCAAACAGCCGTCCTGGCCAATTGTCGAGATTGGAGAAGAAAGGGGTCAGCGTAATCGTCGACATAAGGTGTCTCCCGTTGATAAATGTAAGACGAAGCGATCTGAAAATAGTGCGGAGTGATCGGTACGATCACTCTGTGTAATCGTGGGGTGGAATCACACTCTGGTGCAAACTTGTTTTGTAGAGTCCCGAGATGTCTTGATGAAAAACAACTCTGACTTGCAGGGTTGCGGGACCATCTGAGGATGCGGTCTGCACAAGCAGGACTGGCTTTTGTACCCGCACCGGGATATCCCGAAGCCTACCCGCTACCCCGACCCATGACGGAGCGCCCAATGCCAGACTTGCCTGCTGACGCCACGGTATTTGCCGATGCCATATCCTCGACCGAAGACATCATCGACGACGCCCGCAATGGTCGGATGTTCATTCTGGTGGACCATGAGGACCGCGAGAATGAAGGCGATCTGGTGATCCCGGCGCAGATGTGCACGCCGTCAGCCATCAACTTCATGGCAACCTACGGGCGCGGGCTGATCTGCCTGACCTTGACCGGTGCGCGGATTGACCAGTTGGGTCTGCCGCTGATGGCCTCGAAAAACTCGTCACGCCACGAGACCGCGTTTACCGTGTCAATCGAGGCCCGCGAAGGGGTGGAAACCGGGATTTCAGCACATGACCGGGCGCGGACTGTTTCTGTCGCCATTGACCCCAGCAAGGGGGCCGCCGATATCGCGACGCCCGGCCACGTCTTCCCCCTGCGCACCCGCGATGGTGGCGTCTTGGTGCGTGCAGGTCATACAGAGGCTGCAACCGATATCAGCCGTCTGGCGGGGTTGAACCCGTCGGGCGTGATCTGTGAAATCATGAATGATGACGGGTCAATGGCCCGCCTTCCTGACCTGATCACCTTTGCGCAGCGCCATGGGTTGAAGATCGGCACCATTTCCGACCTGATCGCTTATCGGCGCCGCCATGACAATCTGATCAAGGAAACCTCGGTGCAGGCCGTCACATCTGCCCATGGCGGTGACTGGATGATGCGGGTGTTTTCGGATGATACCCAAGGGGCTGAACATGTTGTGCTGACCAAGGGCGACCTGACTGGCCCTGCCCCGGTGTTGGTGCGCGTTCACGCACTGAACCCGCTGGAGGATGTGCTGGGCGTGGGTGGCGGCGATCTGCCCGCCGCAATGCGCCTGATTGCGGCGGAAGGACGCGGGGCAGTTGTCTTGCTGCGCGACACCGCGATGAAGATGGTGGCTCCGGGCGAACACTCGCCCCAAACCTTGCGACAATACGGGGTGGGTGCGCAAATTCTGTCGGCGCTTGGCCTGTCGCAGATCACGCTTGTCACCAACTCCCGCGCCCCAAAGGTGGTGGGGCTGGAAGCCTACGGTCTGTCTATCGCGGGCACTCGCCCGATTGTGGAGTAATCACCATGGCGGCGTCCGTCACCCACCACATTCTGCCCGCCCCTGTGTTTGACAAATCCGTCAAACTGCTGATCGTGGTCGCCCCATATTACAAGGATATCACCGACCAGATGGTCACAGGTGCAACCGCCGCCGCCATCGCCTGCGGGGCTGAGGTTGAAATGATCGAGGTGCCCGGTGCGCTGGAGGTGCCAACCGCGATTGCCATTACTGACGCCCGCGCCAAATTTGACGGATATGTCGCCCTTGGCTGTGTGATCCGGGGCGAGACAACGCACTACGACACCGTGTGCAACGACAGCAGCCGCGCCATCAGCCTGCTGGGATTGCAGGGGCTGTGTATTGGCAACGGTATTCTGACGGTGGAAACCTTTGCGCAGGCACAGGTGCGCGCAGAGGCCGCAGGGCAGAACAAAGGCGGCGGGGCTGCGCTTGCGGCCTTGCACCTGATCGCCCTTTCGCGCAAGTGGGCGGCTGCCACCAAGGGGATCGGCTTTCGCGCATGACCAAGATTGACAAGAAACAGATGAAATCTGCCGCCCGGCTTTATGCCGTGCAGGCACTGTTCCAGATGGAATCATCCGGACAGACCGTGGAAATCATCACCCGTGAGTTTGAAGAACACCGCTTTGGCGCTGTCTATGACGAAGACGAAATGGCCGAAGGCGACGTGGCGCATTTTCGCGCCGTGGTGTCAAAGGCCGTCGATTGGCAGGCCAAGATCGACCAGATGACCGACCGCGCCCTTGTGGCGAAATGGCCGATCGACCGGATCGACCCGGTGCTGCGCGCCCTGTTCCGGGCGGCAGGGGCCGAAATGGTGGATATGGTAACGCCGCCACGGGTGGCGATCACCGAATATGTCGATGTGGCCAAGGCGTTCTTTCCCTTGGGTAAGGAACCCAAGTTCGTGAACGCCGTGCTGGACCACATGGCGCATGAGGCAAAACCCGAAGGGTTTTAACGATTGGCCTCGTACAAGCTGGCCGCGCGGTCGAAGAACCGTTTGCGGCTGGACGGGGTTTCCATGATCACCTCATGCTCGGCACCCGGATAGAGGTCAAGCTGTCCGCTTCCCCAACCCGCCATACGCAAATGCACCGGGGCCGGATCAACCACCTTTTCCGCAGTGCCAAGCGCGCAAATCGTGGTCAGTTTGGGTGCAGGCAACATCGCGAGCGCCTGACATTCCGCCAAGGCCGCATTCAGCCAGCCCAGACTGGGCCCACCCAGCGACAAGTCAGGGTACGTTTGCACCTGCGTGCGCATGTACGCCCACATGTCAGGGTCGGTGGTCAGCACATTTCCTGCAAAGTCAGCCTCGGCGACATAGGTTTTCGCCCCCGTCCCGGGCGCATACTTATGCGCCATGCCGATCATGCCGGACAAGGACGAAATCATCTGCGCCACCGGACGCATCCATGCGGCCATGCTGATACCCCACATCGGGGCCGAAAACGCCGCCGCCTTGAAGGGCAGGTTCCGCATCAAGGCGCGCAACCCGATGCAGCCGCCCATGGAATGCGACATAAGATAGCGCGGTTCGGGCAGGCCCATCTCGTCAGCCAAGGCAAGCGCCGCGTCCAGATCAAGCTGATATTCGGCAAAATCCGCTACATGCCCCACCATGCGGTCGGGCAACGCGCGATCTGACAACCCCTGCCCTCGCCAGTCGATCACCAGCGTGGCAAATCCCCGCGCCGCCAGATCCCGGGCCGCGCGACCATATTTCTCAGCATACTCTGTGCGACCTGGCAACAGAATGACGGTGCCCTTGGCGCCCTCGGCCCAGACGGCCACACGAAACCGAACGCCATCAGATGCGGTCAGCCACAGCGCCTCAACACCTTCGGGCGCGTCGGCCACGTCTGCGTAAAACGGTGCGGCTTTCACCCGAGAACCGAGCCCAGCTTCATCGCCATGCCCATGTCGCCATCAACCGACAGCTTGCCCGTCATAAAGGCGGTGGTTGCGTTCATCTCACCGTCCAGAATTGCCTTGAACACGTCGGCGTCTGCCGTCAGCGTCACATCCGCCTCATCATCGCCCGCGCGTGCGCCGCTCGCGTCCAGCATAATCGCGCCATGGCCTGTCAGCACAAACTTGGCGATGCCGTCGAACCCCGACCCAACCTTGGCCTGCATTGCTGCCACCGCCTGATCAATCACTTCACTCATCTCATTCTCCCATTCGTGACCAAGACCCTATGGTCTTTTGCTCACACTCCGCTACCATGAAAATTATGAAAGCATGGCTTTGGTTACACAATCATATCGTTGCGGCACTTGTGCTGCTTTTCCTCGGGAACGGGGTCTTTGGGTATGGGGCTGCGTTCGCACAAGACACGGTGAAGCTGGATGACCTGTTCACCAGGCTGACAACTGCGACGGAAGGTGAGGCCGGACGGATTGAGCGAGAGATTTGGTTGGAATGGTCAAAATCCGGCTCGCCTGCAATGGATTTGCTGCTGCAACGGGGCCGCAATGCGATGGAGGCGGGCGATACCGACGCCGCAATCGAACATTTCACCGCCCTGATCGATCATGACCCCGCCTTTGCCGAAGGCTGGAACGCGCGCGCAACCGCCTATTTTACCGCCGGCGAGTTTGGCCCGTCTATTGCCGACATTGCCCAGACCCTCACCCTGAACCCGCGCCATTTTGGCGCGATGTCTGGGATGGCCACGATTTTGGAACAGCTGGGCAAACCGGAACAGGCGCTGAAAATGTTGCGCACGGCATTGGCTATACATCCCCATCTTGCTGGCGTAGAGGATGCCATCAAGCGGCTGGAAAAAGACGCCGAGGGGCAGGAGCTGTAAGCCATCATGGACGCGACCCCGCGGGTCACGGCGGTCCTTGGGCCGACCAATACCGGCAAGACTCATTACGCGATTGAACGGATGCTGGCGCATCGTACCGGGGTGATCGGTCTGCCCCTGCGTCTGCTTGCGCGGGAAGTGTATGACCGCGTGGTGGCGCAACGTGGCCCGTCAGTGGTGGCGCTGGTGACGGGCGAAGAACGTATCGTGCCGGACCGCGCCCAGTATTGGGTGTGCACTGTAGAGGCCATGCCGCTGGAAATCGGCGCCGACTTTGTGGCGATTGACGAGATCCAGCTTTGCGCAGACGCCGACCGGGGGCATGTGTTTACCGACCGCCTGCTGCGCGCGCGGGGCCTGCATGAAACCCTGTTTCTGGGGTCAGATACCATGCGGCAGGCGATTGCCAATCTGGTGCCCGGAGTGACCTTCATGAAGCGCGACCGCTTCAGCACCCTTACCTATTCCGGGTCCAAGAAGATCAGCCGTCTGCCCCCGCGCGCCGCAATCGTGGGATTTTCGGTGGAAAACGTCTATGCCATTGCGGAACTTATCCGCCGCCAGAAAGGTGGCTGCGCTGTGGTGATGGGGGCCTTGTCGCCGCGCACCCGCAACGCGCAGGTGGCGCTGTATCAGAATGGCGATGTGGATTATCTGGTCGCCACCGATGCCATCGGCATGGGGCTGAACCTTGATATCACCCATGTCGCGTTTTCTTCGACCGCCAAGTTTGATGGCCGCCGGATGCGCGCGCTGTACCCGCAGGAACTGGCGCAGATCGCGGGCCGCGCCGGGCGGCACACCGACAATGGCACTTTCGGCATCACCGGCGACGCGCGCCCGATGGATGAAGAGGTGATCGACGCGATTGAAAACCACAGCTTTGCCCCCGTCAAAAAGCTGCACTGGCGCAATGAGGTAATGGATTTCGGCACCGCCGACCGCCTGATCCGCAGTCTGGAATACCCGACCTCAAACGATTGGCTGACGCGCGCGCGCGATGCCGATGATGTGGTGTCGCTGAAGGTCTTGTCCGCGATGCCCGAGGTGCAGGACAAATTGACCAGCCCGAAACGGGTGAAACTGCTGTGGGATGTTTGCCGCATTCCCGATTTTCGCGGCAACTCTGGCCCCGAACACACCACGCTGCTGGCGCGGATTTTCGACTTTCTGGTCGGGCGGGGTCTGGGCGGCGGGCGTATTCCCGCCGACTGGCTGGCGCGGGCGGTGTCACGGATTGATAAAACCGACGGCGATATCGACACTTTATCAAAACGGTTGGCCTATATCCGCACCTGGACCTATGTTGCCCAAAGGAAAAACTGGGTTGAAGACGAAAGCCATTGGCGGGAACAAACGCGCGCTGTAGAAGACCGACTGTCGGATGCGCTTCACGCAGGGCTGACCCAAAGATTTGTTGATCGGCGCACATCAGTCCTGATGCGGCGGTTGAAGCAGAAGGAGGCTCTTGTGGCCGAAGTGAATGACAAAGGCGAAGTGACTGTCGAGGGCGAATTCGTCGGCAAGTTAGAGGGGTTTCGCTTCCGGCAAGATGCCTCTGGCAGCCCCGATGAGGCGCGAACTTTGCAGCAGGCGGCAATGCAGGCATTGCGCCCTGAATTCCATTTGCGTGCGGACCGTTTCTACAACGCACCCGACACCGAGATGGATTTCACCGAACAGGGGGGCCTCATGTGGGGCACCACGGCCGTGGGCAAACTCGTCAAAGGCCCGGATGTTGCCCGCCCCACGGTTGAGGCGTTTGTCGACGAAGAAGCCGGGCATGACGTGGGCGAAAAAGTCCGCCGCCGCTTGCAACACTTCATCGACCGCAAGGTGGCCGCCCAGTTCGACCCGCTCTTGTCGATGAGCCGGGATGAAACCCTGACCGGGCTTGCGCGGGGCTTTGCCTTCCGTCTGGTTGAGGCTTTGGGCGTGATGCCGCGTGATGCGATTGCGTCCGATGTGAAAGACCTTGATCAGGAACAGCGCGGCGCGCTGCGCAAGCATGGCGTGCGCTTTGGTCAGTTCACCATCTTCCTGCCGCTGTTGCTGAAACCAGCGCCCACCCGCTTGCGGTTGGTGCTGTGGTCGCTGTTCAATGGGCTGGACGAATTTCCCGAAAGCCCACCACCGGGATTGGTCACGATCCCGAACATCGCCGCTGTGCCGAAACAGCATTACACGCTGGCAGGCTATCATCCCGCCGGCACCCGGGCGATCCGGATAGATATGCTGGAGCGTTTGGCCGACCTTCTGCGCGCCAAGGACAGCCGCGCCGGGTTTGAGGCGACGCCCGACATGCTGTCGATCACCGGCATGACGCTGGACCAGTTCGCCGGGCTGATGGAAGGTCTGGGCTATAAAGGTGAAAAATCCGAACGGCCCAAGGCCAAGGCTGCGGCCCCTGTTGTGGTGGCTCCCGCCGCGCCGATGCAGCCGATCCCGGAAGAAGTGTCCCTGCTGAACCCGATACCGGAGCCTGAGGCAGAGGTGGTCGCTGACGCCGACGCTGGACCAGACGCCCCTGCCCCGGTGGTCGAGATGGAAAGCTTCTACACCTTCACATGGGCCCCCAAGGCCCGTGCGCCGCGCCCGGAACGCCCCGAGCGTGCCCCGCGTGCAGAGCGTGCTCAAGGGGATCGTCCGCAGGGAGAACAGCCCCAATCCGAACGCCCCAAATCGGACCGCCCGCGCGTCGATCGCCCCCGTGGTGACAAGCCAAAAGGGGACCGCCCGCAAGGCGACAAACCTCACGGCGAGCGCCCACAGGGAGATCGCCCGCAGGGTGAACGTCCACAGGGAGAACGCACACAGGGAGACCGGCCGAAATCTGACCGCCCTCAAGCGGATAAGCCGCGCTATGGCAAGTCCGACGGCAAGAACGACCGCTACAAGGGTGACAAGCCGAATGACCGACAAAAGTCGTTCGAGGCGCGCCCGCCCCGCGCCGAAAAGCCTATCGACCCGGACAACCCCTTCGCGGTTCTGGCCGCGCTGAAAACCCGGACGTAAAGGCTTGCCGGGCCCCTCTGGTCCGAAAAATCCCGCCGTCGAGCCGAAACTGCGGCTCGACAAATGGCTCTGGCAAGCGCGGCTGTTCAAGACCCGCTCCGATGCCGCTGACCTGATCGAGGACGGCCATCTGCGCCTGAACAGCCAGCATTGCCACAAACCAGGGCACGGGGTGGCGGTCGGGGACACGCTTACCTTCCCGCTTGGTGCCGCCATCCGGGTGATCCGCATCACGGCGCTTGGACACAGACGCGGCCCCGCCGTCGAGGCGCAAACCCTGTATGTCGATCTTGTCGCACGCGCCCCAAACCCGCCAACCCCGCTTGAATGATCCACCGGACTGAATTAGCTACAGTTCGCAACGCTTGATAAGGCAAAAGCCAATGACCTATGTGGTGATCGACAACTGCATCGCCTGTAAATACACCGACTGCGTCGAAGTCTGTCCGGTGGACTGCTTCTATGAGGGTGAAAACATGCTGGTGATTCACCCAGACGAATGCATTGATTGCGGCGTTTGCGAGCCAGAATGCCCAACCGAGGCAATTCAGGCCGAAGATGATGACAATTTGCGCTGGGTTGAGCTTGCGCGCGAATATGCACCAAAATGG
>JANNNF010000209.1:0-15585 GCA_031398405.1 Rhodobacterales bacterium
CCACATCGCCCACCGCCCCCGCATCGGGGGAGACGGTGATTTGTCCGCGCGGGCTGCACGCAAGTACAAAGGTCAAGAGGCACAGCGACAGAATACGGATCACGGCAAACTTCTCTGCAAGACTTTCCCCAAAGACATCTGCTTTTCCGCCAGCACGGTCAAGCGTAACGGGGTGCAACGCAAAAAGTGCGATCCGGTTCCCAAATTAATGCGAAAAAGCCTGCGATCCCCAAATCTCTTTCACCCGCGCGTCGCGACCGCAGGAGGTGCGATAGAATTTATAGGCGCTCGCCTGCTTTTTCGGCCCTGCCCGGGTCAGCACAATATCTGTGCCCTTATAATAATCCTGATGGTAGTCTTCCGCGATCCAGAATTTCTTCGCCCCAAGAACCGGCGTCACCACCTTTTGCCCCAGCGCGGCCTCTGCCTCTTTCACCGCTGCCACCGCATCAGCCTTCTGCGCAGAGGTCGCAAAAATCGCCGTACGGTAGGCGGGCCCGCGGTCGCAAAACTGCCCGCCAGCATCGGTCACATCGACCGACCGCAAGAACTTGGCTATCAGATCGGCATAGCTGATCCGGGCATCATCAAAGGTGATTTGTACCGCCTCATAGTGCCCCTCGTGGTTGTCATAAGTCGGGTTCGCCGACCCGCCGCCGGTATAGCCTGACACCACGGATTTCACCCCCGGTACGGACTCGAAATCTGATTCAACGCACCAGAAACATCCCCCGGCAACAATTGCCTTTTGCGTTTTCGCCTGTGCCACACCCGCCAGTGCAACACAGAATATCAGGGCCAGACGCAACATCGCACTCTCCTACAAAGTTTGACGAACCATCAACCTGCAGCCCCGCCCGGTCCACTCACCCGTCCGTGAATGACGCAACAGTGATCCACCCCCTTGGCCTTGCCTTGATCAAAGCATAGCGTGCCGCAAAACGGAGAAAATCATGACCGACAACGTATCCACCCATCAGGCCGAAGACGACGCTCGCAACGAGGCTATCGAGATTTGGGTCAATGGCCAGATCGTGCCAAAGGCGCAGGCCATGGTGTCCGTCTATGATTCAGGTTTCATGATGGGCGATGGTGTGTGGGAGGGGATCCGTCTGTACAACGGGCGCTGGTCTTTTCTCGATGAACACATAGATCGGCTGTTCGAGGCGGCAAAAGCGATCGACCTTAATCTGGCACGCACCCGTGAAGAAATCATCAAGGCGGTTTTCGACACGCAGGCCGCCAATGGTATGACCAATGATGCCCACGCGCGCCTGATGGTGACGCGCGGCGTTAAAACCCGCCCTTTTCAACACCCTAAGCTGGCACAGCAAGGCCCGACCATGGTGATCATCATGGAACACAGCCGCCCGAAATTGCCCCGCCCGATCACGCTTGCCACCGTGCCACACCTGCGCGGCCTGCCGATGACCCAAGATCCGAAACTGAATTCGCACAGCAAACTGAACTGCATACTGGCCTGCATCGCCGCGGAAAAGGCCGGCGCGGACGAGGCGCTGATGCTGGATATTCATGGCTTTGTGAACACCACAAACGCCTGCAACTTCTTTGTCGTCAAAAAGGGCGCGGTCTGGACCAGCACGGGCGACTATTGCATGAATGGTATCACCCGGCAAAAAGTGATCGACCTGTGCCGCGCCAACGGCATCCCGGTGCATGAACGCAACTTTAGCCTGGTCGATACCTATTCAGCGGATGAGGCGTTTCTAACCGGCACCTTCGGCGCGCAAACTCCGGTGGGGGTGATCGACGGTCGGCAGATTGGTTCGGGGCAAATGGGTCCGATGACGGAACGTCTGCGCGGCCTTTACAAGGCGCTGGTCGGCGCGTGATTTGTATCTGCGCATCCCCTACGGGCTCTTTAGGTATAAACGACAGGATCTTGACATGAAAATCGCAATGTGGTCCGGCCCGCGCAATCTTTCGACCGCCATGATGTACGCGTTTTCCGCACGGGGCGATTCCGTCGTCTGGGACGAGCCGTTTTACGCGGCTTATCTGGAGACAACGGGCATCGACCACCCGATGCGCGACGCAATTATTGCGGAAAACGAGTCTGACCCCGACCGCATCGCCTCCATCTGCAAAGGCCCGGTGCCGCAGAATAAGGCCGTTTTCTATCAAAAGCATATGACCTTGCACATGGTAGAGGGGCTTTGATCGGCGCTGGATGCGGTCCTGCGCCAACGTGTTCCTGATCCGCCATCCGGCGCGCGTGGTGGCCAGCTACGCCAAGAAACGCGATGCCGCGACCCTAGCCGATATCGGTTTTGTTCAACAGGAACAGTTGTTTGACGAGGTTACATCGTGGTCAGGTGCTGCCCCTCTGGTCATCGACAGTGACGATATCCGCGCCGATCCCGAAGGAATGTTGCGTAAACTTTGTACCCGGTTAGGTATTGGTTTTACACGTAAAATGCTGAAATGGCCTGCTGGCGGAAATGAGGCTGACGGCACCTGGGCCCCGCATTGGTATGCCGCCGTCCACCGGTCCACCGGCTTTGACGGCTCCGAAGGTCCGTTGCCCGCCTTGGGTGGGGCGTATGCGGATTTGGCAGCAGAAGCGTTGCCATATTACGACCGGCTGCGGAGATACTCCTTGGGGTAGTTTCGCCCTACTTGACAGGGTTTGCACCCCGTCTATCCTACTGTGATTACAATATTTTTCAGGCAATCATAAGGCGAGCAGGCCATGTCCATCACCAA
Organism: Rhodobacterales bacterium; assembly: GCA_031398405.1. Classification (GTDB taxonomy): domain Bacteria; phylum Pseudomonadota; class Alphaproteobacteria; order Rhodobacterales; family Rhodobacteraceae; genus JANNNF01. The sequence continues at coordinate 2,728 of JANNNF010000209.1, forward strand.
ACAATCCTCCCCCATTCTTGTTGAAACGGTTGGCCTTGACCAGAACGCGCGGGGTGGGGATATCACAACGCTTTCGGACGGCAGGTTTGTTATCGTCTGGCACGAGGTGCTAAGTTCGCCCGTCGATGGCGTGGCTGATGTGGACGGCGCGGTTTTTGCCCGCATCTATAATCCTGACAAATCCGCGGCTTCCGAAATCATTCAGGTGAATGCCTTTTGGCCCGGTGTTCAGGCCAATCCTAGGGTCGTGGCAACGGCAGATGGCGGGTTCAGTGTTGCTTACGATTCAACACTGATTTGGGGGCAGGGCACGGCCGATGTTGACACCTTTGTTACCCATTTTTCGTCCCAGGGGCTTCCTGTCGCGCTTGATTATGGTGCGGGGGTCGTCAGCCAGCTCGACATCGCGCCCGATCTTCCCGGTACAACCGAAAGATCTGACAGTATCGACGCAATGGGGAATGGGATGGTTGCGATCATCGCCAATAGTTATCTGGGGACCGAAGGCCCAGCTGTTCGCATCTACGGCAGTGATCTGCAGCTTGCCAACGTACTTACGGGTGAAGAACTGCGCGGCTTTCAGGTGGTAACCTCGGTCACCAGCCTAGCTGGGGGTAATGTGCTTATTGCCGGCAGCACGTCGACTGGAACTGTTTTGATGCGCCTTTCTGGTGCCGATTTGCGAGATGGTCCGGCAGGTATACCAGGCGTTCCGTCCGCCTTCCTGTTCGGAACGTTCCAGAACGGTCTTGCTGTAGAAACCAGGGTCACGGCTGCCATCCCGGGTCTTTTCGCGCCGGTTGACCCTGAAGGCAGTCCCTATGGCGGCTTTCTTGTGACCGCATTTGTGCCGAACGGGAACACATCGTCCCGCCTTGTGCTGCAAGGCTATACTGCGTGGGGCACTATTCTTGACACGACAACAATCACGACTGCCATATCACTGAACGCTGGCAAACCTGACTATGACGTCATTGCTTTGAAAGATGGGACTTTTGTGGTGGCATGGGTCACGGCGGGTGCGAATGGCCGTGATGTGCTGGTCGGGCATTTCGATGCGGGTGGGACGCAACTTGGCACAAATATAATTGTTCAGGGTGGCCAGCCGCTTGGCGATCAGATCGACCCGCAACTTACGCTCATGAATAATGGCTCGGTTCTGGTGACGTTCACCGATCTTGGCGTGAATCCCATTCATGGCATCGATGGGAGCCTGCACACAGTGCAACTGGATATAGCGTCCGGTAGCAGCGGGCTGCAACCCACGGTGGGCGGAGATGTAATCAACGGCACTGGCACCCATGACGCGATCTCGGGTCTTTCTGGGAATGACAGAATTGATGGTCGCGCCGGCAACGATGCAATCTTCGGTGGCCAAGGCAATGACTCGCTGCTTGGCAACACTGGCAACGATATGTTGAACGGCAGCAGTGGCAACGACATTATGCTGGGTGGTGACGGGAATGATGGCCTGACAGGCGGCGATGGAATTGACACACTGCGTGGGGATGCCGGGCGTGATGCGCTGAGAGGCGCTTCGGGGAATGACCAGCTTTTTGGCGGAGACGGCGCTGACCGGCTGGACGGTGGCGTTGGCAATGACATCTTGAGAGGCGATGCGGGTGCGGACGTCTTCATCATCCGATCAGGGGGCGGACAAGATAGTGTGGCGGATTTTGCGGGGGATGATTTCCTGCGTCTGGATCAGTCGCTCTGGGCATCGCGTGGCGCGTTGACAGAGGCACAGGTGTTGGCGACCTTCCGGCAAGTCGTTGCAAACAATACGATTCTGACATTTGATAACGGAGAGCAAATTACGTTGCAGGGCTTCAACACCCTCGGTGTCAGCGACCTGCAACTGATTTGACACCCGGTTGACAGCCCCGGACTGTTCCGGGGCTGTACTTTTTCACTTCACCCGCGCATTCCGCGTCGCAATCAGTTTCAACCGCAGTGCGTTCAGTGTGATGAACCCTGCGGCATCCTTTTGGTCATACGCGCCCGCATCCTCTTCAAACGTCACATGTTTTTCGGAATAGAGGCTGTGATCCGACCAGCGCGCCACCGTCCGCACAGACCCTTTATACAGCTTCAGCCGTACTGTCCCTGTCACATGATCTTGTGATTTGTCGATCAACGCTTGCAACATTTCGCGTTCCGGGCTGAACCAGAAGCCGTTATAGATCAGTTCCGCATAGCGCGGCATGATGCTGTCTTTCAGATGCCCGGCACCCGCATCCAGCGTGATCTGCTCGATCCCCCGATGGGCCTCCAGTAAAATGGTCCCGCCCGGCGTTTCATAGGCTCCGCGTGATTTCATGCCGACAAAGCGGTTTTCCACCAGATCAAGCCTGCCAACCCCATGTTTACCCCCAGTAATATTCAACTGTGTCAAGATCGTCGCAGGCGACAAAGACTCACCATTGATCGACACGGCATCGCCATGCTCAAATCCGATTTCGATAAATTCTGGCGTATCAGGCGCGTCCTCGGGGTTTACCGTGCGCTGCCAGACGTAATCTGGCGGCTCAACCCCCGGATTTTCCAGCACTTTCCCTTCAGACGAGGTGTGTAGCAGGTTGGCATCCACCGAAAACGGCGCATCGCCGCGTTTGTCTTTGGCGATCGGAATCTGGTTGGCTTCGGCAAATTCCAGCAACTTGGTGCGGCTGGTCAGATCCCATTCGCGCCAAGGGGCAATCACCTTGATCGACGGGTCCAAAGCATAGGCTGACAGTTCAAACCGGACCTGATCATTGCCCTTGCCCGTCGCCCCATGTGCGACGGCGTCGGCCCCGGTTTCATGGGCGATCCGAACAAGATGCTGCGATATCAATGGTCTGGCGATGGACGTGCCCAGCAGATACAGCCCTTCATACAGCGCATTGGCGCGGAACATCGGGAACACAAAGTCGCGCACGAATTCCTCGCGCACATCGACAATGTGGATATTCTCAGGCTTGATCCCCAGCAGGATGGCCTTTTCCCGCGCCGGTTCGAGTTCTTCGCCCTGCCCCAGATCGGCGGTGAAGGTCACGACTTCGCAGCCATATTCGGTCTGCAACCATTTCAGGATGATCGAGGTATCAAGGCCCCCGGAATAGGCGAGAACAACTTTCTTGGGTGCGGTTTTCGGGGCAGACATGGGGGCCTCCATCACAGGTTTCGCCTGCGAGTAAAGGGAAATCACCCCGAGGGCAAGAACGTGCCCGTACCCGGTACAAATCGCGCGCGGCTTGCCAAGATGCAGGACTTGCGGCACATCAAACGGATGACCGATTTTGCCCAAGCCGCCCGTCAAACCACACTCGCCCTGCGCGATCTGTTCCCGGAAACGCCGTTGCAGCGCAACGATCATTTGTCGCTGCGCTATGGCGCCGAGATCTGGTTGAAGCGAGAAGACCTGACCCCCGTGCGCAGTTATAAACTGCGTGGCGCGTTCAATGCGATGCGCAAGGTGCGGGTAACCGATCCGGGGCAGACGGCGTTTGTCTGCGCCAGTGCGGGCAACCATGCGCAGGGGGTGGCCTTTGCCTGCCGGCATTTTGGTGTCAGCGGCACGATCTTCATGCCAGTGACGACGCCGCAGCAAAAGATTGACAAGACCCGCACCTTTGGCGGCGACAACATCCGGATTGAACTGACAGGCGACTATTTCGACCAGACTTTGGCGGCGGCGCAGGCCTTTTGCGTTGCAATGAAGGCGCATTTCCTGTCGCCGTTTGATGATGAGGATGTGATTGAAGGCCAGGCCAGCGTTGGGGTCGAGATTCTGGATCAACTGGGAGCCGCCCCCGATCTGGTGATCTTGCCGGTAGGAGGAGGCGGTCTTGCGGCGGGTGTTACCAGCTTTCTGCGCGAGGCGGCGCCAAGCACCCAGTTCCTCTTTGTCGAACCCTTGGGCGGTGCCAGTCTGATGGCGGCCCTTCGCAGCGGTGAGCCGACAAAACTGAACCGGATCAACAGCTTCGTTGATGGCGCGGCGGTGGCGCGTCTGGGGGATCGGACCTTTGCCCGGTTGGCAGGCTATAGCCCTGATCAGGTTTTTCTGGCCCCCGAAGACCGCATCTGCGTGACGATGTTAGAAATGCTGAATGTCGAAGGCATTGTGCTGGAACCCGCAGGGGCGCTGTCGGTGGATGTTTTGCCGGAACTGGCCGATGTGATCCGGGGCAAGACGGTGGTCTGCGTCACTTCAGGCGGGAACTTTGATTTTGAGCGGCTGCCCGAGGTGAAGGAAAGGGCGCAACGCTATTCGGGGCTGAAGAAGTATTTCATCCTGCGGATGCCGCAACGCCCGGGCGCGCTGAAGGAATTTCTGTCGATGCTGGGGGCCGAGGACGATATCGCGCGGTTTGAATACCTCAAGAAATCGGCCCGCAACTTTGGCTCAGTGCTGATCGGGATTGAAACCAAGCAGGCCGCAAACTTTGCCACTTTCACCGACCGGATGGATGCCGCAGGCTTCACCTACCGCGACATCACCAATGACGACGCGCTGGCCGAGTTTTTGATTTGAAATGGTGCCGCAGGCGGTTTCAGCCTGCGGCATCAGCTCTTACTCGCCGTAGGGCGGCCAGATCGTCTTGATCTGAGTCGCCCGGCGCAGGTAGTCCGCGCCTTGGCCTTGGGTCATCGACGACCAGTCGCGCAGGCGACCCTGATCGGCCCAGACAGATTTCAGATTGCCCGCCGAGGCAGACTCAACCATCGCAGACCCCTCGGCGCTGCCGCAATACCACAGGGCCGCTACGTCGTCATGTTCGGCCAAAGTCTTGGCCAGCACGTCGCGTTCGCCCGTCACAAGGTTGACCACACCGCCCGGCAGATCCGAGGTTTCCAGCACCTGATACAACCGCGCTGCCAGCAGCGGGTTGGCCTGCGAAGGCACACAAACCACTGCGTTGCCCATGGCAATCGTGGGCAGTAGCAGCGATATCATTGACAACAGGGGGGCCTCGTCCGGACAAACCAGCCCCATCACGCCAAAGGGTTCGTTCAGCGCAAGGGTGATGTGGCGCGATTTGGTGGCATGAATCGCGCCGTCGTATTTGTCGGCCTGTGCTGCGTACCAGAAGATGCGGCGCAGGGTCAGGTCCACCTCTTCCGCCGCCGCCTTGGCGCTGGCCCCTGTGCTGTCAGACAGCAAGGCCTCGAACTCGGCCCGGCGCTGATCCAGATTTTCGCCGATGAAGTACAACACCTGCGCGCGGTTATGGGCGGTGACGCCGCCCCAGCCGGTAGCCTTGTGCGCGGCCTCTACCGCGTTGCGAATGTCTTTGCGGTTGCCAAGGCCCGCCTCGCCGATCGCCACGCCGCCTTTGCCGAACACGGTGTAGGATTGCCCGCCATCGGGTCGGGTTTGCTTGCCGCCGACATACAGCTTGGCAGTGATGTCAATGCCCGCGCGCCCCCGATTGCCTTCGGCATAGGGGGTGACCAGCGGCGTTGCACCGGCGGGTGCGCGCTGTTCGCCACCCTTTTCCCAAGTGGGCGTCAAGTATTCATACATTCCCTCGCGCCCGCCCTCGCGGCCAAAGCCGCTTTCGCGGTAGCCGCCAAACGCGGCGCCCGCGTCAAAGATGTTGGTCGCATTGATCCAGACAACACCGGCCTTGATGCGGGCTGCCACTTCGACCGCGCGGTTGATGTTTTCCGACCAGACCGAGGCTGCAAGGCCATAGCGCGAGTCATTGGCCAGCGTCACAGCCTCATCCGGCGTGCGGAAGGTGCCGGTAACCGCAACCGGGCCAAAGATTTCCACCTGACTGACGGTGGATGCTGGTGCCGTGCCAGTGAAGAAACCAGGGGCGCTGAAGCTGCCCTTGGCGGGCACGGCACAGGGCGCGCGCCACAGGGTTGCGCCTTCGGCCTGTCCTTGGGCCAACAGCCCGTCGATGCGCGCCAGTTGTTTGCGCGACACTACAGCCCCCATGTCCATGGTCTTGTCCAAGGGGTCGCCGACACGCAGGGTTTCCATCCGGGTGCGCAGCTTGGTGAAAAACCGCTCGGCAATTCCTTCCTGTACCAGAATGCGGCTGCCTGCACAGCACACCTCGCCCTGATTGAACCAGATGGCGTCGACCACGCCTTCCACAGCGCCGTCCAGATCAGCGTCCTCAAACACGATGAAGGGCGATTTGCCGCCCAGTTCGAGCGAGATTTTCTTGCCCTGTCCCGCAATCTGCCGACGGATCACCCGGCCCACATCGGTGGACCCGGTGAAGGCCACCTTGTCCACATCGGGGTGCCCGCAAATCGCGGCACCCGTTTCGCCATCGCCCTGCACGATGTTTACCACCCCGGCGGGCAAACCCACCTCATGGCAGATTTGCGCAAAGGCAAAGGCCGTCAGCGGGGTAAGGTCAGCGGGTTTCAGCACGACGGTATTGCCCGCAGCCAAGGCAGGGGCCACCTTCCACGCCAGCATCAGCAGCGGAAAATTCCACGGGATAACCTGACCACAGACCCCGACCGGACCATGGTTCGGAAAATCACTTTCCATCAGCTCGGCCCAGCCCGCGTGATGGTAAAAATGCCGCGCCACCAACGGCACGTCGATGTCGCGGGTCTCTCGGATGGTCTTGCCGTTGTCCATCGTTTCCAGCACCGACAGAAAACGCTCGCGTTTCTGGATATGGCGGGCGATGGCGTACAGGTACTTTGCGCGCGCATGGCCGGGCAGCGCCGACCATTTGCCAAAGGCCGCACGGGCGGCTTTGACGGCGGTGTCCACATCCTCAGCCGTGCCTTTGGCAATGCGGGCCAGCACAGTGTCGTTGGCGGGATTGATCACTTCGATCAAAGCGCCCGCAGCGGTGGTAAACCGCCCGTTGATGTAATGGCCGATCCCGGCCTGATGGGTCGCAAGCCAGGCTTTGACTTCGCCGTTGGCCTCGGGTGCGGGACCGTATTCCATGGTCTGCATGATATCCTTGATGGTGGGCATGGTCTTTCCCCTTACGCCAGCGCGTGACGGTTGGCGGCCGAGTAGCGACCGGTCAGATGATGTTCGAGTTGGCGTTCGATGTCGCCCAGCAGAGAGGATGCCCCGATGCGGAACAGGTCGGGCTGCATCCAGCGCAGGCCCAGTTCTTCCTTCATCAAAATAAGCCAGGTCATGGCGTCCTTGGCGGTTTTCAAGCCGCCCGCGGGTTTGAAGCCAACGATCTGGCCGCAGTATTCGCGGTAATCGCGCAGGGCGCGCAGCATCGTCAGGCTGACAGGAAGCGTAGCGTTCACATCCTCTTTGCCAGTCGAGGTCTTGATGAAGTCTGCCCCCGCCTGCATCGCAACCATGCTGGCCATATAGACGTTGCGCAGGGTTTTCAGATCGCCCGTCGCAAGAATGGCTTTCAGGTGCGCGTCACCGCAGGCGGCGCGCATGGCGGCTACTTCGTCGTACAATGCCTGCCAGTTGCCGGTCAGCACATGTTCGCGGGTGATCACGATATCAATCTCGGCGGCACCTTCCTGCACGGCATAGGTAATTTCCGCCAGTCGCAGGGGCAGGGGCGTTAACCCTGCCGGAAACCCCGTGGCGACCGACGCGACCGGAATCCCCGACCCTTCCAGCGCCCGCACCGCATGGCCGACCATCGTGGGGTACACGCACACCGCGCCCACGGTGATCGCATCAATCCCCAAACCTGCCAGCAAATCGGCGCGGACCGGATTGCGGGCTTTGGCGCACAGGCGCTGCACCCGGCCTGCGGTATCGTCGCCCGCGAGGGTGGTAAGGTCGATGCAGCGCAGGGCTTGCAACAGCCATGCCGCCTGCCATTCTTTCTTGACCGTGCGGCGGGTGCCATAGGTGGTGGCGCGGCGTTCGGTGGCCTGATGGTTGACCGCGATGGTATCAAACCAATCAGCAGTAAACGGGGTGCCCATGTTGCGGGCGAAACTGTCATGCATGGGCATCTTCCGTTCCAGAATATGAGGGGCGTTCATCCGCGCCCCCTGCGAATGTCGATAAAGCGGTTCAGCAAGATTGCCGCAATGATGATCACGCCGGTTACGGTCATTTGATAGAACGACCCCAGCCCAAGCAAGTTGAAGATGTTGCGCAGCACCTGCAAAAGCATCACGGCAAAGAAGGTGCCAAGCACGCCGCCCCTGCCGCCGAACAGGCTGGTGCCGCCCAGAACCACGGCGGCAATGGCATCCAGTTCCAACCCCTGCGCCGCCGTCGGCTGACCGATGCGCAAGCGCGAGGTCAGCAGGATGCCGCCAAGCGCGCTCATGATACCCGACACGGTGAACACCAGAATCAGGACCCGCTGCGTGGGCAGGCCAGACAGGCGGGCAGCCTCTGGGTTGCCCCCCGTGGCGTAAACGGTTTCGCCAAACACTGTCAGACGCAGCACCAACCCGGCAATCAGGCATATCGCGACAAAGATCAGCCCCATCGACGATATCGCGAACCCCGGAAAAATCGGCACCATCGTCGAGGATATCACGGCGAACCCCGCAGGCAGGCCGGATACCGGCACCCCGTCTGTCATCAGATACGTCAGCCCGCGAAACGACACCAACCCCGCCAGCGTCACGATGAAACTCGGCACTTGGGCCACGGCTGCAATCGTGCCCATGGTGGCCCCGCAGAACGCCCCCGCCGCAATGGTGATCAAGACGGCCGCAACGGCAGGCACCCCTGCGGCCATCAGTACCGCCACCAACATGCCGCACAGGGCGACCACGCTGCCGACCGAAAGGTCGATGTTGCCGGTCAGGATCACAAAGGTCATGCCCACGGCCACGATCCCCACGACGGACGCCTGCTGAAACAGGTTGGCGATGTTGGTGGGCGTCAGAAAGTTTTCGGACAGCATCGCAGCAATCACCACGACAGCCAGGAAGATCACGATAAAGTTGTACTCGATCGCCAGATCCAGCAGGCGCTGTGGGCGGGGCATAAGGGTGGTTTCAGACATGATGTTCCCCAAGGATCTGGCATTTCAGGATGGTGTCCTGATCGGTCTGTGACGGGTTAAAGCGGGCGATGTTGCGGCCTTCGTGAAACACCCAGATCACGTCGCAGGCGGCGTAAAGTTCCTCCAGTTCGCTCGACGCGACAATTACCGACGCACCTTTTTGCGCCAGACCGTCCACCAGTTGATACAGGTCCGCTTTGGCCCCGATATCAAGGCCCCGGCTGGGTTCGTCCAGCAGCAATACGTCTGACCCCTTGATCACCCATTTTGCCAGCACAACCTTTTGCTGGTTGCCGCCCGACAGCTGCGCCACTTTCTGTTCCATGCGTCCGTACTTGGTCGACAGTTGTGCCAGAACCGGGGCGGTGCGGGCCTTTTGCTGGCCATGCCGTGCCCAGAACCGGCCCTGCAAGGTTGGCAAGGTGGCGTTCTTGTAGATTGCTGCGTCAAGGATAAGCCCTTCGGTCTTGCGGCTTTCGGGCACAAGACCCAGTCCCGCCGCAATCGCCGCTGCCGGGCTGCGCGGGCGGTAGGGCGCGCCGTTCAGCACCATGTCGGCCTCACACGGCAGCGCCCCGAACAGGGCCTTCAGAAACGAGGTCCGCCCCGACCCGTTCAGCCCGGTCAGCCCGATCACCTCTCCCCGGTGCAGGTCGATGTCGCGGATATCCAGGCCCTGAGCCGCCTTGACCCGGTTGATCCGCAGGGTCACGGGGCCTGTCACCGGCGCGCGGTCGCGACGGTCTACCAGGGTGCGTTCCTTGCCCAGAATAGCCTCGACCAGTGTGGAATCGGGCGTGCCCGCCACGTCAAAGGTCTGGATGGTGCGCCCGCCGCGCAGCACCGTCACCCGGTCGCCAATTTCACGCAATTCGCCCAGACGGTGGCTGACATAGACAATCGCAACGCCCTGTGCCGTCAATTCGCGGATCACCGCGAACACCTTTTCCAGCTCGGTTTCATTCAGCGCGGCAGAGGGTTCATCCATGATGATCACCTTGGCTTCGCGCGTCAAAGACCGGGCGATGGCCGTCAACTGCTGGTTGGCAATCGACAGGCCCCCCACCCGCGCATCCGGGCCGAACCCCGCACCAATCCGCTTCAGGGCTTGCGCTGCCTTTGTGCGGCGGTCGCGTTTGTCGACCACGCCAAACCGGGCGGGCGGATGGCCAAGGAACAGGTTCTGCGCCACCGTCAGGTGTGGTACCAGATCAAGTTCCTGATAAATCATAGAAATCCCGGCCCTCGCTGCCTCGGACGGGCTGCGGAAGGTCATGGGGTGGCCATCAACACTGATCTGCCCCGTGGTCGGCAGCATCGCACCTGCCACGATTTTCAGGAACGTCGATTTGCCCGCACCATTCGCGCCAAGCAGGCAATGCACCTCACCCTTGCGCACAGACAGGGACGCGGATTCTAGCGCCACCACATTGGGCGGAAAGCGTTTGGACACGTCTCGGATCGTCAGAACTTCAGTCATACGTCTGCCATTCCCAAAACATGCCGCGCCGTGCCTTCATCCGTGATCAGGTCTGAAATGTAGCCCGCCTTCAGCGCCGCCGCCGCGATCTCATGCTTTTCGGCCCCTGCAACGATGGCAATCGCGCGGTCCTTGCGCAGCAGCGCGTCCAGCCGGAGGCCCACAGTGCGGCCATCCAAATCGGCGTCCACAATCTGACCATCTGCGTCGACAAAGCGGCCCAAAATATCGCCCACTGATCCCAAGCGTTTGAGCCGGTCAATATCGTCTTGCGTCAGATACCCCGACGACAGCAGCACTGAATGATGCGACAGCCCACCCATGCTGAAACAGATCACCCGCGCCTGTTCGGCCAGCGCCAAAACATGTTCGATGATCGGATCCTCCTCCAGCGCCACGCGGGTGCTGGTCTTGCCAACAATGGCGGGCACCGGCAACAGGGTCGCCGACCCGCCCGCCGATTGCGCAAACTCCTCGGCCACCGCAGAGGTGCGGGCGGAGCTGAGCCGCAGGGTCGTGGACCCGTTCACCAACACGACATGCACCCCGGGGTTCCACCCCACCGGCAGGGCGCGCGCGACGGCAGACATGGTCCGCCCCCACGACACCCCGATCAAATCAGGCTTCGGGTTCAGTCCCGCCAGATAACGCCCCGCCGCCTGCGCCACGCTTTCAATCAGCAGCGCCTGATCGGTGATGCCGCCCATTGGCACCACGATGGCATTGCGCAGACCAAAGCGCTGCTGCAGATCCACCTCCAGCCCGGTTTGCCGACCGGCGCGCGGGGTGATCTCTATCCGCACGATCCCGGCCTCTTTGGCCTCGGTCAAAAGGCGCCCCACTTGCCAGCGGGTCAGGCCAAGGTCATTGGCGATATCGCCTTGGGTGCGGTCCAGATCGTAATACATCTTGGCCACCTGAACCATCAGGTGATCGCGTGCCTCGTCAGACGGCAGGCGCACGGAATATGGGCTGCGTTCGGTCATGCGGTGCCAGCCTTTTGCCGGGCAGCAAGGTCATGCAGCACGGGGGTCAGGGCATCCGTCGCCTGCCGGTACAGCGGCAATGCCGCGTGGTACCACGCGGTGCGGTCGGGGTTGGGGTGGCGCAACTGGGTGGGGGCGGCGCAGGCGATGGCTGCCGCTTGCAGATCAGAATACAGCCCAAGCGCCGCCGCCGCTGCAACCCCTGCGCCCACCAGCGACAGGTTATCTTCGGGGGCAACCTCAACCGGGCGGCCAATCGCGTCGATGGTTGATTGCAGCCACAGCGCGTTCTTGCAGATACCCCCCGCCAGTACCACCCGGTCAATCGGCACGCCGCGCTCGGCCAGTACGCCCAGCACGTTCAGCGTGCCAAGCGCGATGCTGTCGACGACGCTGGCATAAATATCCGCCCGCCCATGCCCCAACGTCAGCCCCATCAGCGCGCCGCGCAACGCGCCGTCACGATAAGGCGTGCGATTGCCCATCCAGTAATCCAGCGTCAGCAAGCCTTCAGCGCGACCTGGCCGGGCCATGGCCTCGGCGATCAGAGCAGAATGGCCCGCCTGATCGAGGCCAAAGATGGTACCCGACAGCCAGTTCAGAATCGACCCCGCCGACACTTGCCCACATTCCACCAGCCACAGCCCATCAGCCAGCGCGTTGGGATACGGCCCCCAAAAACCGCGCATATCCCCCGGGCCGTCAAGTTGCGTCAGATGCACCACTGATGTGCCTCCGATCATCAGCATGCCCCCCGACGCCACCGTATTGGCCGCCAGCATCCCGATGTGCGCGTCAATGCCGCCCTGCGCCACAATGGGGAGGGTGCTTAGCCCAAACGCCGCGGCCATGTCCGCCCGCAAAGGCGCAATGACCCCGCCCACCGGAACCACTCGTCCGGGCAATTTGTCGGCCAGATCGGAGATGCCCAGTTCGGCGTAGATTTCCGGCACAAACGCACCGGTCAGGCTGTCGTAATTCCACTTGCAGGCCGCGTTCATCCGCGATGCCACCCATTCGCCGGTCAGGTGATGGTTGATGTAATCCAGCGCCTCGCAGACCACCTCGGCCTGCGCCCAGATGGCGGGTTGATGGCGGGCCAGCCACATCGCCTTGGGCACCAGCCATTCCACCGCATCGCCGCCACCCGCATAAGCCATGACGGGGTGGGTGACAGTTTCGGTCTTGCGAGCCTCAGCCTCGGCCCGGCAATCCATCCACAGGATCGCAGGGCGAATGGGGGTGCCGTCGCGCAGCGCCACGGCAACGGTTGACGCGGTCGTTGCCACGCAAACCGCGTCAATCGCTGTGATCCCGGCACGGGCCACCGCATCACGGCCTGCGGTGTGCATTGCGGCCAGCCAGTCGGCGGGGTTTTGTTCGGCCCAGCCGATATGCGGATAGGTGGTGGCATAGGGCACATCTGCCATCGACAGAATGGAACGCCGGTCGGTCGAAT
>JANNNF010000368.1:0-24082 GCA_031398405.1 Rhodobacterales bacterium
GGTATTCAGGGCATTGCGGCAATGGCGTTCGGCCTGTTCGGCTTACCCCGCGCCGATATCCTGGTTGGTCCCGGCAACCAATATGTGGCAGAGGCCAAGCGCCTGCTTTTTGGCCGCGTCGGCATCGACATGGTCGCAGGCCCCACCGACAGCATGGTGATCGCCGATGCCACCGCCGACCCCGAAGTGGTGGCCTGGGATCTGGTGGGCCAAGCCGAGCACGGGGCCAATTCGCCGGTTTGGCTGGTGACCGACCATGCGCCCTTGGCCATTGAGGTGGCCCGTCTGGCCCCGCTGTTTGCGGCAGAACTGCCGGAACCGAACCGCTCGGCCGCGGCGGAAGCTTGGGCCAGTCTGGCCGAGATCATTCTGTGTGACGGGCCAGAGGCGATGGCCGCGATGGCCGACGAGGTGGCCCCTGAGCACCTGCATGTGCAGGCCGCTGATCTGGATTGGTGGAAGGGTCGGCTGCGGGCCTACGGATCGCTGTTTCTTGGGGCAGATACAACGGTGGCCTTTGGCGACAAGGCGGCGGGCACCAACCATGTGCTGCCAACATCGGGGGCAGCGCGCTATACCGGCGGGCTGTCGGTCCACAAGTTTTTGAAAACCGTGACGTGGCAGCATGTTACGGCCCAGGCTCTACCACGCTTGGCCGAGGTCACAGCCAGCATCAGCCGGTTTGAAGGCATGGAGGGCCATGCCCGCACCGCCGATATCCGCCTTGCCAAACTGGCCGCAACGCCTGACATTGCCCTGAATACTTAAGGATCAGCCATGCACCTGTCCCGCTTTCCCCGCATTCGCCTTGGCCACCTGCCGACCCCGCTGGAACCGATGCCGCGCCTGTCGGCCCTGCTGGGCGGCCCGGAAATCTGGATCAAGCGCGATGATTGCACGGGGCTTTCCACAGGTGGCAACAAGACCCGCAAGCTGGAGTTTCTGATGGCCGAAGCGGTGGCCATGGGGGCCGATATGGTGCTGACCCAAGGGGCCACCCAATCCAACCACGCACGGCAAACGGCGGCGGCTGCGGCCAAGCTGGGGTTGAAATGCCACCTGATCCTTGAAGATCGCACCGGGTACAATGAACCCAACTACCGGATGAACGGCAACGTGCTGCTGGACGTTTTGCATGGCGCCACGATTGAGCATCGCGGCCCGGGGTTCGACATGAACGCCGAACTGTTGGCGGTGGCAGAAGGCTTTCGCGCCAAAGGCGCAGTGCCTTACGCCATTCCGGGGGGCGGGTCGAACGCGACGGGGGCGCTTGGCTATGTCAACTGCGCACTGGAATTACTGGGGCAGATGGTCGAGGGCGGGATTGTGTTCGACCACATGGTCACTGCTACCGGGTCTGCGGGCACCCAAGCCGGGCTGATCGTGGGACTAAAGGCGCTGAACGCGCAACTGCCGTTGCTGGGCATCGGGGTGCGGGCGGCGCGAGAGGTGCAAGAGGCCAATGTGTTCCGACTGGCGCAGGCTGTCGAGGAGAAACTGGGCACCGTTGGGGTGGTGTCGCGCGAGGATGTGGTCGCCAATTGCGATTACATCGGGCAGGGCTATGGCATCCCGGCCGAATCCACGCTGGAGGCGATTGATATCTTTGCCCGGACCGAAGCCATCCTGCTGGACCCGGTCTATTCCGGTAAAGGGGCGGCTGGCCTGATTGACCTGGTGCGCAAGGGGCACTTCTCCAAGGGCCAGCGCATCGTGTTCCTGCACACTGGCGGGGCTATTGGGTTGACCGGATACACCCACGTTCTGCCGCACGCATGAGGACGGTCGGCATCCTAGGCGGGATGGGGCCAGAGGCGACCGTGCTGCTGATGACACGCGTTTTGCACGCGGTGCACGCGCGTGATGATGCCGACCATATCCCCCTGATCGTACATCAGAACCCTGCCGTGCCGTCGCGCCTGTCGCGGTTGATCGACGGGGTGGGGGATGATCCCGGCCCGGTACTGGCGGGCATGGCGCAGGGATTGAGGGCTGCAGGGGCGCAGGCGATTGCCATGCCCTGCAACACTGCCCACGCTTACGCACCACAAATCATTTCCGCCACGCCCTTGCCGTTTCTGGATATGCGGAAGGCCACGGTTGCCGCCCTGCCACGGGGCCGGATCGGGATGCTGGCGTCACCTGCAGTGCGGATTACCGGTGTGTTTGATGCCGAAATGGCGGGGGCCGGGATGGTGCCGGTCTGGCCTGCGGATGAGGCCCCGGTGCTGGCTTTGATCAAGCGGGTGAAGGCGGGCGACAGCGGGGCAGATGCAGTGTACGAGATGGCGCGGCTTGCATCGGGTATGGCCACGCAATCTGACCATCTGCTGGTCGCCTGCACGGAATTGTCGCTGCTGACGGGCGGGGTGCAAGTGCCGTTCACCGACAGTTTGGATTGTCTGGTGACGGCAATTTGCGCCTTTGCACGCGGTCAGGCCGTGTAGCGCACAAAGGCAAAGGCCCCGCCATCGGCCCGCCAGTTCGGCACGTTCATCGTGCCTTGCCCGCCGGTGAAGGCCAGAAGGGGGCGGCGATTGCTGCCATTCGGAGCCATGATCCAGATCTCTACCGGCAGATCGCGGGGGTGGCCTTGGGTGGCCGGCGGGTAGACGAGGCAGATCAGATGCTTAGCACAAGGGGACGGATGCGGAAACCACAGAACACGGTCATCCGCAAACAGGCGGCGCTGGCCGGTGCCATCTGCCGCCATAACCCATATCTGCGCATGGCCGGAACGGTCACAGTTGTAGTAAATCTCGCTGCCATTGGCGGAATAGTCTGGGCCATCTGACTGCCCTTCCCCCATCGTCAAGCGGCTCTCGGGACCACCCGCCACGGCCATAGTGTAGATATCAATCACCCGACTGCCCCGCGCCGCCGCATAGGTGATGCGCGCACCGTCCGGCGACCAACCGTGCCACCAACTTGGGGCTTGGGGAGAGATTACACGCGGCGTGCCGCCCGAGGCAGGCACCAGAAAAATCTCGGCCCCATTGTCGCGGTGGTGCGACAGAACGATGGTTTTGCCATCGGGCGAAAGTCCGTGGTCGTTGTTGCAGCGGGTGGCAAAGCCAGTGTCCAGCAGGATCATTTTTGGGTCAGCAAGGGGCACCTTGAACAGGCGCCCATCAGAATTGACCAGCATATAGGTGCCGCAAGGTGACCAATTCGGGGCTTCTACCCGGACATCACTTTGCAACACAATGTGGGCTGCACCTGCCGCAATATCCCATATTTCCAGTGAAGATTTCACTCACGCGCTTTGGGGGTCAGCAGTTTGGCGGGCCGCAGCGCCTCGGCTGCGCGGAACAGGCCGAAGGTCTGGCCGACATAGTTTACCACGCCAGAAACCTGCTCCATATACTTTTGCAGTTCCGGGGTGCGTTCGGCTTCAACCATGCCCACCGCGCGGTCCGGGCCTTCACCTTCAAACTGGCAGTAAAACAGCGGCTCGCCGCGTTTCAGCACGATGTCCTTTTCCGGTTCATGCCATTCAAACGCCCACATCAACGGGCGCGGCCAGATGTTCAGCGGGAAACGCCCGCCAAAGATCGTGCCCGGCAGTGGATCGCGGCGGTAATGCAGAAAGGCCGAAAGCTGCGTCACATAGACCATTTCATCGGCAATAAAGCAGTAGGGCAGTGACAGTTGCACAGTAGGGCGGTCGGGATAGCGCCATTCGGCCTCGCTCACCAAGGTCAGCACTTCACCCAGTTTGTTCGCCCGTATCGAGGAGCTTACCCCGCTACGATTCACCAAATGCGCCTTGCCCTTATCATCGCGGCCAAAGCCCACGTTGATGTCAAATGGGCATTTCACCATAAAATACCGGCTTTCCAACTGCACCACGGCAGGGCAGCGGCTGGCACTTTTGGAATGGCTTTTGTTGGTCTGCCGGAACACCACCCGTTCAGGCGGATCATACATCACTGCCCCTTTGTCAGAGGTCAGAAACCAGCCCACCGTGATCGGCCCGGATTTCGGGCCTTCTTCGGGACGGTCAAAGCTGATGTTGATATCCATGGTTATCCCCTAATTCGCAGCACAGAGTCCGCGCAACGCGGGCCGCTGTCAATCGGCCAACGCCGCGCGCAGGGCACGGATGCGCGCGGCATCGGTGTTGCGCAGGGTGGCGGGGGCAAAGCCCAGATCAACGACCGGGCCCGATTGGGGATGGGGGGCCGCAAAAGACCCGTGCGCCTCAACCACCTTCAGCCGATTGAGCAGGGGGGCACTGTCGGGGCCAACTCCCGCCCCCGGCATCACGGAAATACGGCCTCGGGCAAGGGCGATTGTGCGGGCCAGATCGGCTTCACCCTGCGCCGCCGCTTGGGCACGGCCAGATGTGAGGATGCGGTGAAAGCCCAAAGTGACGGCCGTTTCAACGGCTTCGGCAAGGTCAGGCACCAGATCAAAGGCGCGGTGCAGGGTCAGGCCCATACCATTGGCTGCGGAAGTCAATGTGGTCAGCGTCGATGTATCCAGCCGCCCATCCGCCAGATTTGCCCCCAACACAACGCCCGCAAGACTCGCATCCCGTGCAGTCTGAATATCGGCGCACATCATGGAAACCTCGTGCGTCGTATAGATAAAATTACCCGCCCGGGGCCGGATCATTGCAAACACCGGCAGGCCACAGCCTGCCGCGTGGATCATGAACCCTGCCGTCGGGGTCAACCCGCCGACATCCAACGCCGCACAAAGCTCGATCCGGTCGGCCCCGCCCGCCACCGCCTCAGCCAAGCCTGCAGCGCTGTCCACACACACCTCGATCAGCATGGGAACGCCAAAGAGCCAGCCTCTGCCGCCCCGATAAGACCTGCATCCGGCCCGCAGATGGCGGGCACCAGCAAACCTGCCGGGGTGCGACGCAAGATGCGCGCCCGCACGGCAGCGTCCAGCGCTGCCACCAGATCGGGCGCGTTGGACAAACCGCCGCCCACGGGAACCACCGACGCCCCCAACACATTGATAACCATCGCTAACGGCCCTGCCAGAAGATCCAGCCACAAAGCCACCGTCCGCCTTGCCGCCGTATCTCCCGCGCGCCATGCTGCAAGCAAGGCCACCGATCCTGACACACGCCCCTCGCGGATCAGGTGCAGACGTTCGATCCCGCGTGCGCCACCCACGGTATCAAGGCACCCCACTTGCCCACAGCCACAGGCCAGCTGAAGATCGCCCTCGCGCACGATCGGTCCATGCCCCCATTCCCCGGCAAAGCCCGCAGCGCCGGTCAAAACCTGCCCGTTGATCACCACACCGCCGCCGACACCGGTACCCAGAATAACGCCAAACACAGTATCATGCCCCCGCCCGGCCCCCCGCCGGGCCTCAGCCAGGGCAAAGCAATCGGCGTCATTCAGCACCAACACGGGCACACCCAAAGCCGCCGAAAGATCGGGGCCAAAGCTTCTACCATGCGCGCAAGGAATATTTACCACAGTGATCAACCCGTTCAGCGGGTCGACCACGCCTGCCACCGAAATCGCAATGCCACGCACCGGGCACCCTGCCATGAATGAGGCGAGGGTAGCAATAAACAATTCAAAACTTTCCGTCGGCGTCGCAGCCTCACCCAAGGGGGCAAGCTCGCCGCCCTGCGCCATCGCCGCCTTGATCCGCGATCCACCGATATCGAAACACAAGATCATTTGCTTCTCCGCTTTCGTGCAGCATAGCTGGCCCCGCTGCCGCTTGACAGCCCCGCCCCTGCGCCGCATGACGCGTAAAACAAGGGAGACCGCGATGGACGACCGCCTGATTGTGGCGCTGGATGTGCCGAATATTATCCACGGACAGGCCCTGACTGCCCGGCTTGGAGATGCGGTAAGCTTTTACAAGATAGGCTTGGGGATGCTGACCGGTGGTGGCCTCGCCCTGGCGAATGAACTGAAGCAGGACCACGGCAAGCGCATTTTTTTGGATATGAAACTGTTCGATATCGGGGCCACAATTGAAACCGCAGTGCGGGGCTTGTCTCAATATGACCTGGATTTCCTGACTGTACACGGCGATCCGCAGGTGGTCGCGGCAGCCGCCATTGGCAAAGGTGGGTCAGGGATGAAGATCCTGGCAGTCACCGTGCTGACCTCGCTCGACCGCGCCGATCTGGATGCCAATCTGATCAAGGCCGGCGACATTCATGAGATCACGTTGGAACGCGCGGCACGGGCGCTGGAGGCCGGGGCCGATGGTGTGATTGCCAGCCCACAAGAGGCCGCGATGATCCGCGCGTTGCCGCAAGCGCGGGGTAAGCTGATCGTAACGCCGGGGGTACGGCCTGCGGGCGGAACCCCGGGCGATCAGAAGCGCGTTGCAACCCCGGCCCAAGCGATTGCAGACGGGGCCGACCATATAGTCGTAGGGCGTCCGGTCTGGCAATCGGCCGATCCTGTCGCAGCCGTGCGGGCGATTGTCGCAAGCTTCGGCAGGCACGTTGTGTGAGACGTGGCTGGGGGCCTTAACTCCCCCAGACTCCTATTTTTTATTCAATCCAATGTAATGATCATTCGTATCTTTGTGAACTATCATTCAGAAATCTAGATTCTCCACATTCAGTGCATTCGCCTGAATGAATTCGCGGCGCGGTTCGACCACATCACCCATAAGCTTCGTAAAAATGTCGTCTGCTTCGGCCAGATCGTCTACCTTGACCTGCAAGAGTGTGCGCGCTTCGGGGTCCAGCGTGGTTTCCCATAGCTGTTCCGGGTTCATTTCACCCAACCCTTTGTAGCGTTGCAGCGACAAGCCCTTTTCGCCCTCTGCCAGAATGGACTTCAACAAGTCAATCGGTCCATGCACCATCTGTTCGCGGTCCTTGCGCACAAGGCGTGCCGGGTCGCGGTAGATGTCTTTGGTGTTGGTCGCGACCTGATTGAGCCTGCGAGCTTCCCCGGACCGCAGCACAGCACCATCGAGGGTCCGCAATTCCTCAACCCCGCGTAAAACACGGCTTAACCGGATGCCATGATCCTGAGTAATCCGCCCGCCCCAGCCTTTTTCATATTCGAGCGCAATCATATTCAAACGCCGCGCAACGGTGTCTGCGACCTGCTGCAAATCGGCATCCGCACGGCCCGGCTCAAACGCACCAGCGAGCGCCGCCTGTTCCAGAATCCCGCGGGGATACAAACTGGGGAAAGCATCCAGGATTCGGCGAAACTGCCGTGCACCTTCGACAACACGCGCAAGATCGTTGCCTGCAATCTCCTGCCCGTCTTGCAGTTTCAGGACGGCACCATCAATTCCCATCTCAACCAAATAGTCATCCAGCGCAGCCTGATCTTTCAAGTAAACCTCTGATTTTCCTCGTGCAACTTTGTAAAGCGGCGGTTGGGCAATGTACAGGAACCCGCCTTCGATCAACGACGGCATCTGGCGGAAGAAGAAGGTCAACAGCAATGTACGGATATGCGCACCATCCACATCGGCGTCCGTCATGATAACAATCTTGTGGTAGCGCAGCTTTTTCAGATCAAACTCATCTCGCCCGATCCCGGTACCAAGCGCTGTGATCAAAGTACCGATTTCAGCGCTGCCCAACATCCGGTCGAACCGCGCGCGTTCCACGTTCAAAATCTTGCCCCGCAGCGGCAATACAGCCTGATTGGCCCGGCTTCGGCCCTGTTTGGCTGATCCACCGGCGCTGTCACCCTCAACCAGAAAAAGCTCTGACTTTGACGGATCACGCTCCTGACAATCGGCGAGTTTTCCGGGCAACGACGCCACGTCCAGCGCGGTCTTGCGGCGGGTCAGATCGCGGGCCTTGCGCGCCGCTTCGCGCGCCAGCGCCGCCTCGATGATTTTGCCGACGATGATCCGGGCGTTGGCTGGATTCTCCTCAAACCATTCCGCCAGCTTTTCGTTAACCATATTCTCGACCGCAGGGCGCACTTCCGACGATACAAGCTTGTCTTTCGTTTGGCTCGAAAACTTCGGATCCGGCACTTTGACTGACAAAACACAGGTCAGACCTTCACGAGCATCATCGCCTGTGAAATCAATCTTTTCCTTTTTGGCAATACCCGACGTTTGCGCGTAATTGTTGATCGTCCGGGTCAGTGCACCCCGAAAGCCAGCCATATGAGTGCCGCCGTCACGCTGCGGAATGTTGTTTGTGAATGGAAGTACATTTTCGTGGTAGCTGTCATTCCACCACATCGCAACTTCAACGCCAATTCCGCCTCTTTCCCCCACAATATAGATTGGTTCAGGCATGATCGAAGACTTGGAGCGGTCGAGATATTTGACATATTCGCGCACGCCGCCGTCATAGTACAGCTCTGTTCTCAAAGCCTCTGCAGGCCGCTCATCTTCTACAATAATCCGCACACCCGAGTTCAAAAACGCAAGTTCCCGCAATCGATTTTCCAACGTCTTGAACTGATAGTCGAGGTTTGAGAACGTCCCCTCAGGTATGTTGGTTTTGGCCGAAGCTAGAAAACGCACTTCGGTGCCGCGCATCCCCGGTGCAGGGCCAACTTCATACACATGCACTACGCAATCGCCGTGTTCAAACCGGGCACGATACTCGGTATCATTGCGCCAAACTGTAAGTTCCAACCATTCCGAAAGGGCGTTCACTACCGACACGCCAACGCCGTGCAACCCGCCCGACACCTTATAAGCGTTCCCAGATTCGTCAGTGTTGTTGAACTTTCCGCCCGCGTGCAACTGGGTCATGATGACCTCGGCGGCTGAAACGCCCTCTTCCTGGTGGATATCCACCGGGATGCCACGGCCATTGTCACGCACGGAAACAGAGCTGTCGGCATGTATTTTCACAGTCACCGCGGTCGCGTGACCAGCCAGTGCTTCATCAATCCCATTGTCGACGACCTCATACACCATATGGTGCAGGCCTGACCCGTCATCGGTGTCGCCGATGTACATGCCCGGACGTTTGCGAACCGCCTCTAACCCTTTGAGAACTTTAATGGAATCGGCGCTATACGCGTCCGGCTTCTTGGCTTCTTCGGCCATATGGTCTGAACCCCTTGTCTTGTGTGCAATTTATAGCGGCTTGGGGTGGGAATGTCACGCGTCGCGCGGAAAATTGGGGGTTAAGTGAGCGTAATCACAATACCAACCCCAATCAACAAAACACCTGAAACCACGTTCAGGCGGCGCAGGGCGGCGGGGCTGGACAACAAGCTGCGGGCTCGGTCGAGGAACAATGCGAGGCCGAGATTGCCGATCATCGGAACTGAGGTCGAAACGACAAGGATAGCCGCGATGTCAGGACCCGTGATGCGCGATAGGTCGAAAAAGCCGGGCAGAACGCCCATGTAAAAAAGGATAGCCTTGGGGTTGCCGATTACTGCGGCGACGCCGGTGGCGATGCCTGCCCACAGCCCGGGGCGGGTCAGGCGATTGTCGGCCATGGGGCGGGCGGACGGCTTTCGGATCAGCAAAAATCCCATGACGCAGAAAGTCGCCGCGGCGACCCATTGCAATGCCGATAAAAAGCCACCGTAGATCGAGAGCATCCAGGACAAGCCAAAAATCGCGGCCAGCGGCCAAATGGAGTCTCCGACAGCGACACCTATGGCCAAAGGCCAGGCAGCGTTGAATCCACCCGATAGTGCACGTGCTATCAAGGCCACCCAGACCGGGCCCGGAATTACCCATAGCAAGGCCATACCGCCTGCGTAAAGCAACAATTGATGAAAACTAACGGTCATTCACTTAACCAAAGCGTGCCATCGTCAGCCAGTGGCCAAAAAGGATTCATCGCAACTTCCCAGACATGTCCGTCTGGGTCGGACCAATATCCAGAGTATCCGCCCCAGAACACCTTTTCAGGTTTTTTCAGTGCTGCAGCACCCGCAGCCAGTGCGCGGGAAAAAGCTGCATCAACTTCGATCTCAGTCCTGAAATTTTGGGCCAACGTCACCGCACCTGTGCCAAGGCTACTTCCCGCACGCCCCTGATCAGTCGCAAGATCATCGCGCCCGAACAGAGAAAGCACAGCCCCGTGCATCTGAAAAAACGCGACCGATGGTTGGCTATTGCGGTGCTCCACCCACCCAAGCTGTGCGTAAAAGGCCCGCGAAGCTGGAAGATCTGCCACACCCAAGGTTATCAAGGTAATACGTTGCGGGGTCATCCCGATATCCTCGATTGGCCACCCTCATCAGTGACGTTCAAGATTTGCCCGCGATTTCCAAGACTGTCAAACAGCGTGGCCTCGGTGCCAGTCATCAGAGCCTGCGCGCCAAGGGCGCAAATCTCGTCATACAGCGCGGCACGGCGTGTCGTATCAAGGTGAGCGGCCACTTCATCTAGCAATAAAATTGGTGAAGCCCCTATATCTTGGGACAATGCACGTGCATTCGCGAGGATCAAGCTGATCAGCAGTGCCTTTTGTTCGCCTGTGGAACATTGATCCGCTGGCACGCCCTTGGCAGCAAAGATTGCTGTCAGGTCTGCACGGTGCGGACCCAAAAGAGTGCGGCCTGCAGCCATATCACGCCTGCGACTAGCATGGAAAGCTTCGGCCAGATCATCGGGTTCGTCGCCATCATCTGGGCCAATCAACCCAAGAACGGCCTGTGGGAACGCAGTTTCTGCCCCCTCTTGCGCCTGAGAAAGTCGGGCAAGAGTGTGTTTGCGATTGGCGGTGATCTGCGCTGCGCTGTCCGCCATCTGCGCTTCCAACACCCCATACCAATGCGGGTCGGTGACCTGGTCTTTTAGCAACCTGTTACGACCACGCATTGCTTTTTCATATATGAGCGAGAGTTCACCATGGTTGGGCGCGAATGACAGGGCTAGCCGATCAAGGTAACGGCGACGCCCTTCGGCAGCTTCAATCCACAGCCTGTCCATCGAAGGCACCAACCAAAGCACGCGGCAAATCTGTCCCAGCATGCCTTGGGTAGACGCCTTGCCGTCGATGCGAACCTGACGGCTGTTGTCGCCTTCGGCGAAGGTCTCCACCTCATGCGCTGCGTGAAGACCGGTCACATCGGCGGCAATTTTCCAGCCCAAATTCTGCGGTTTGCGCGCAAGATCTTCGATACTAGCGCGGCGCAGACCGCGACCGGGTGACAGCAGCGAAATTGCCTCTAGAATATTGGTTTTTCCGGCACCATTGGCACCCACAATCGCCACGGGCCGATTATCAAAAGTCAGTTTCGCAGCCAAATGGCTGCGGAAATGTGATAGGGTCAAGCTGGTTATTGCAAGGCTGATCACGCGAACAGGCGCTGCGTCAAACCCGCATCGGCATGACCACATAGACCGCGGACAGATCATTGCCTTCGCGCATCAACGTCGGATCTCCAGAGGAGTTGAACAGAAAAACCGCGTTTTCACGATCAACTTGTGACGCAATTTCCAGCAGATACTTGGCGTTAAAACCAATTTCGAGCCGTTCGTCAGAATAGGCCACAGCCAATTCTTCCTCGGCAGCCCCGCTATCCGGCGCGTTCACCGACAGGATCAGACGATCCTCATCGAGGCTCAATTTCACGGCGCGGGATCGTTCCGACGATACAGTGGCCACGCGGTCCACGGCCTTGGCAAACTCTTTTGCGTCAACTTCCAGCCGCCGCGTGTTGCCGGTCGGGATCACCCGCGTATAATCCGGGAAGGTGCCGTCAATGACTTTTGACGTCAGCGTGATGGCAGGCGTTGCGAAACGGACTTTGGTTTCAGACACCGAGACACCGATGATGGCCTCGTCATCATCCAACAGTTTGCGCAGCTCATTTACTGTTTTACGCGGCACGATTACTCCGGGCATGGTCGCCGCATTTTC
Source organism: Rhodobacterales bacterium (assembly GCA_031398405.1). Classification (GTDB taxonomy): domain Bacteria; phylum Pseudomonadota; class Alphaproteobacteria; order Rhodobacterales; family Rhodobacteraceae; genus JANNNF01. Next base: position 11,771 of record JANNNF010000368.1, read on the forward strand.
AGGCAGGGGTGCGTCAATCCGGGCAAGACGGTGGCCGTCTGTCGCCACGCAGCGCAGCACAGGGCCGCTGTCCCCGGTTGAGACGTGCATATAAACGCCATTCAAGTAATATCTTGTTTCTTCTGTGGAAATAGCAAATTTTGCCTTGTCAAACAGCCGACGCAGCACGGGAGAAGGGGCTGAGAAGTTACAGGCGTATTCCGAGGATGCCATCACCGGGAAGTCTTCTTTTGGAAGTGTCGCAAGGCTGAACATGGACCGCCCGGCCATGATGGTCAGCCGCCCCGTTGCGGCATCTTCGGTCAGACTGACAAGCGCACCATCGGGCAATTTACGGATAATTTCGTGCAGCATGACCGCCGAAACAGTCGTGGCACCGGGCCGTTCAACCATTGCTGGGGCGCGGTCCAGCACTTCGATATCGAGGTCTGTGGCACGGAAACTGACCTGCGCACCTTCAGCCTCAATCAACACATTGGCCAGAATCGGAATGGTATTGCGGCGCTCCACAACCGACTGCGCCTGCGCTAGCGCCTTGAGCAGCGCCCCACGTTCGATGCTGATCTTCATAGTTTTTCCCCTTGGCCGCACCCCTTTCGGGGAGGCCGAACGTATCCGGTTTTGGCGACTTCACAAGCTTTTTTGCATCAACCCTGCAGTAGGCGCCGCAAAAGAAGCAGATCATCAGCCAATTGGCTGTCCATCGCCATCAACTCTTCGATCTTGCGACAGCCATGCATGATCGTGGTGTGGTCGCGCCCACCAAAGCGGCGACCGATTTCGGGCAATGACCGCAGCGTCAACTGCTTTGACAAATACATCGCGACCTGACGGGGCCGCGCGATCGTTCGCAGGCGTTTGGGGCCGATCATATCAGACAGGCGGATGTTGTAATGCTCTGCCACTTTGCGCTGAATTTCCTCGATGGTCAGCTTGCGGTCCGACGCGCGCAAAATATCAGCAAGGCAATCTTGCACTAAATCGAGCGTAATTTCGCGGCCAACAAGGCTGGCAAAGGCAAAGAGACGGGTCAGGGCTCCTTCCAGCACGCGGACGTTGGTGGTGATCCGTTGGGCCAGAAACTCCAGCACGCCATCGGCCAACGCAAGGCCGCGATATTGTCCGCGATAGAATTCGACCTTCTGCTGAAGGATACCTAACCGAAGTTCATAATCGGTCGGGTGAAGATCAACCACCAAGCCGCACTGCATGCGGCTTTTGATGCGATCCTCTAAATCCTTGATTTCGCCCGGCGCGCGGTCGGCGGAAATGACGATCTGTTTGTTCTGATCAACTAGCGCGTTGAAGGTGTGGAAGAATTCTTCCTGCGTGCTGTCTTTACCGGCAATGAACTGCACGTCATCGACCATCAGAACGTCAACTGACCGGAACAGTTCTTTGAAATCCATGATCTGGCGATCGCGCAGGGCTTGGATAAAGCGGTACATGAATTGCTCGGCAGACAAATACAGCACGCGCAGATCGGGGCGGCGAGTCTGCAATTCATGGGCGATGGCGTGCATCAAGTGGGTTTTGCCAAGACCGACGCCGCCATACAGAAAAAGCGGGTTGAAGCTGACAGGGCCACCTTCAGCCACGCGGCGGGCAGCGGCATGCGCCAGTTCGTTCGGCTTGCCGACCACGAAGCTATCAAAAGTAAAGCGCGCATCCAGCGGCGCGCCCAGAAACTCGTCCTCGGCCGGCGTGCGGGTCTTGATGGCACGGCTTTGCGCGGGGCGCGCCGCAACACGGTCAGCGGGAACGAAAGCTGAGACGGAAAACTCCACGCGGTGCACTTCATGCCCAGAGGTCAGCAGTTGCGCGCGGATATGGTCGGCATAGTTGCGCTGAACCCAGTCGCCGAAAAACGTCGTCGGCACTTCGAATCGGGCGACCCCCTCATTCAATTGGGCCAGCTTTAACGGTTCGATCCAAGTCACATAGTTATTCTTACCAACGCGCGTGATCAGTTCTTCCCGAACCCGCCCCCAAGTTTCGTTCGTCATTTTTCTTTGACCTGTTGTTCTTTTTTCATCGCACGGACGACTCCGCCGATGGCCCCACGTAAATACTGTCACGATTCCAATGTCTTTAACGCAAGGGCCCCAAGCCCCACGCAGCGTGGGACCGGATCTGTCTTGCATCTGGGGAACATAATCCAGAACCAGTACCCGCAGTTTTGCGAGCACTGATCCGTCAGTTATTCCATGCACAGTATAGCGCGCTTGGTATAACCAGTTGTTCACAAACCGAAATAGTTTTTCATGCGGGCAGCTTGGCAGCGAACTGGCATACTAATTTCAGGTTGCAACCACGTCATGTCCCCCACGACGAAGTGAATCGCTCGGGTAACGTAGCAAGCGGTTCGAGGGCTTCGCAATCGAACAACGCGCTTGACACGAGGATAGGTAAAGCGAATCCCGGAAGGTGGGTAAAAAGGCAACGGACACGATCTTCGCACTGTTTTGCACGACGAAACGAAATCATCTCGCGCCTAAAAAGGAAAGGGCGCAGCCCCTATGGGTGCGCCCTGATTCCCTACATTGGCTGACGGCTCAGACGGGTGCTGCGACCGATTTGACGCGCGCGGTCAGGCGCGACATTTTGCGGGCAACGGTGTTCTTGTGCATGATGCCTTTGGTAACGCCACGGTCGAGCTCTGGTTGCGCCAGAGCCAGTGCTGCTGCGGCTGCGTCTTGGTTGCCAGCAGCTAATGCCTCTTCCACTTTGCGCAGGAACGTGCGGATACGCGAACGGCGCGCTTTGTTCACGGCATAGCGGGCTTCGGACTGACGGGCGCGTTTTTTGGACTGGGCAGTATTTGCCATCGGGCTGATCTTCCTGGGGTCTAATGTCTGTTGCGTTTGGTCACGCGAAAGCCCCAAAGCCCCGCCTCAAAAGGACGGGATCGATTCTTGCCTAAAGCGGGCCCACGCGCATGTCAAATCGGCCTATACGTCACCCGGGGCGAAAAGAAAACAGGAAAATGACTTACTTGTCGCGGAACTGCGGTTGGCGCTTTTCAAGGAAAGCGGCCATACCTTCTTTCTGATCGTCGGTCGCAAATACCGAGTGGAACATGCGACGCTCAAACAGCAGACCCTCAGCTAAAGTTGTCTCAAACGCGCGGTTCACACATTCTTTGACAACCATTGCCGTAATCGCCGACTTCTCTGCGATCTTGGTGGCGGCCTTCATTGCTTCCTCCATCAGCGCTTTTGCAGGCACCACGCGCGATACGAGGCCACAACGTTCCGCCTCAGCGGCGTCCATAAACCGACCTGTCAGATGCATGTCCATCGACTTTGCCTTGCCGACAAAACGTGACAGCCGCTGCGTGCCGCCCATTCCAGCGACGATCCCAAGGTTAATCTCTGGCTGGCCAAATTTGGCGGTATCCGCCGCAATGATAAAGTCGCACATCATCGCAAGCTCGCAGCCGCCGCCCAGACAATAACCTGAAACAGCCGCGATCACAGGCTTGCGAACCCGATTAATTGACTCGGCCTCGGGGCCGAACAGGTTGTCGAAGAACACGTCGGTAAAGGTTTTTTCCGCCATCTCGCGGACATCAGCCCCGGCGGCAAAAGCCTTTTCCGATCCCGTCAACACGATGCACCGCACTTTGTCATTGGCATCCGCCGCAGTCATCGCAGCCGAAAGTTCCTGCATGAGCCGAGAGTTAAGCGCATTCAGCGCATCAGGCCGGTTCAGCCGGATGAGAGCGATATAGTCCTCAATCTCGACGATCAGGGTATCATAGGCCATCGCATCATCCCCATGCTGTGTCACGGCAGACTCCTAGCACCCCGGCGGCGGTTGGCAAGTCACCTCTGGCAGATGGGGCAGTGGAAAGAAGAGCGGCCCGATTGTACGGTGCGCGCGATCGTGAACCCGCAACCGGGGGTCGGGCAAGGTTCGCCCTCGCGCCCGTAAACCGCGAATCGGTGCTGGAAATATCCAAGTTCGCCATCCGCTTGCCGATAATCGCGCAAGGACGACCCGCCTGCCTCGATCGCCTCCTCCAACACGTCCCGGATGATCGGCACCAGCCCCGCCACCTGAGCCACGGTCAGATCGCCCGCCTTGCGAAGCGGGCTGATGCCCGCGCGGTACAGCGTTTCACAGACATAGATATTGCCCAAACCCGCAACGATTCCCTGATCCAGCAGCGCCGATTTGATCGGAGTGTTGCGACCCTTCAGCCGCCCGACCAGATAGGTTTCGCTGAAACCATTGCCCAATGGCTCGGGCCCCAGCCCCGACAGCAGCATGTGGCCCTCGGCCCCCGCCGTCACCATCATGTCCATCGCGCCAAACCGGCGGGCGTCGTTGAAAGTAATTCGCGGCCCCCCTTCCATATCCAGCACCACATGGTCGTGCTTTTGCGGTGCGGGATGCGAATGGTGAAATTCGCCGATCTGGGCCCCAGAAATCAGCATCCGCCCCGACATTCCCAGATGGATCAAGAGCGATTCGCCCGAGGACAGGTCCGCCAGAATATACTTAGACCGCCGCCGCAGACCCAAAACCCGCGCCCCGGTCAACCTATCCGCCATTCCCGGCGGAAACGGCCAGCGCAGATCAGCACGGTTAACGGCGGCATGATTGATTAGCCGCCCCTCCATCACGGGCAACAGGCCCCGGCGCACGGTTTCAACCTCGGGCAGTTCGGGCATGGCGGCTTTCGGACATTGGGGCGCATTGCAGCGGCGCAGGACCGACCTATAAGGATAGCTAGAAGCCAAGGACAGCAAGACCCCATGAGCAACGATCCAGATCAGACCACGCATTTCGGCTATCAAACCGTGCCCGAGGGCGACAAGGCCGGAATGGTCCACGGCGTCTTTTCCCGCGTGGCCAGCAAGTATGACGTGATGAACGACTTGATGTCGGGCGGCGTGCATCGACTGTGGAAAGACGCGATGATGGATTGGCTGGCACCACGTGCGGGCCAACGGTTGCTGGATGTTGCGGGCGGCACTGGGGACGTGGCGTTCCGGTTCTTAAAACGGGGCGGGTCTTCGGCGGTGGTTTGCGATCTGACTGAACCGATGCTGATCGAAGGGCGCAAGCGGGCGGAAGCTGAAGGCGCACCCTTGGATTGGGTCGTCGGCGATGCAATGGCACTGCCCTTTGCAGATGCCGCGTTCGACGTTTACACCATCTCTTTCGGCATCCGAAATGTGACGCGAATTAGCGATGCCCTGTCAGAGGCCTACCGCGTACTGAAGCCCGGCGGGCGGCTGATGGTTCTGGAGTTTTCTCGTATTCCCAATGACTTGATGCAAAAGGCCTATGATCTTTATTCCTTCAACGTCATTCCGGTGATGGGCCAGATCGTGGCCGGTGACCGGGACAGTTATCAATACCTAGTGGAGTCCATCCGCAAATTCCCAGTGCAGGACGACTTCGCTGCGATGATCCGCAAAGCCGGATTCGGGCAGGTAAAGTACCGCAATATGACCATGGGCGTCGCGGCCCTTCATTCCGGCTGGAAACTGTGAGGGGCCCGCATAACATCTGGCGGTTGATCCGCACCGGCGCCACGCTGGAACGCACGGGTGCGATGGACGTAGTGCTGGAGGCGTTTCGTGCGCCGCCCCGCTTACGATTCGCCGCGCGTTTGTTGGGTTGGCCGTTCAAATGGCTGGGCCTGAAGGGCGACTCTGACCTGCCGCCGGCCACCCGTGCCCTGACAGCTCTTGGCCCCGCTTACATCAAATTCGGTCAGATTTTATCGACCCGCCCCGACATTGTGGGCGAAGAACTGGCGCAGCAGTTGAAGTATCTGCAAGACAAACTGCCGCCTTTCCCCATTGCCGTTGCGAAAAAGATGATCGCGGCCGAACTGGAACAGCCCGTCGATCGGATTTTTTCCGAGTTTTCCGAACCAGTGGCGGCGGCGTCGATTGCGCAGGTTCACAAAGCACGAATTTTGGAAACCGGCGAGGAAGTTGCGGTCAAAGTGCTGCGCCCCAATATTGAGCGTGCCTTTCGCAAGGATATCGACGCCTTCTACTTAGCGGCGCGCGGGATCGAGTTACTGGCCCCCTCTGCCCGCCGTCTGCGCCCGATGGACGTGATCAAACACTTCGAAGGCGTGGTGATGGGAGAACTGGATTTACGCCTCGAATCGTCTGCCGCTGCAGAATTTGCCGCAAACACAGAGAATGACACCGGATTTTCTGTGCCGAAACCGCGTTGGTTTATGTCGGGCCGCACGGTGATGACGCTGGATTGGGTTGAAGGCATCGGCCTGAATGAGAATGACGCCATTGACGCGGCAGGCCATGATCGCCGCGTTCTGGGCGCGCGGGTGTTGCAACTGTTCCTGAACCACGCGCTACGCGACGGCTATTTTCATGCCGACATGCATCAAGGAAACCTGAAGATCGGAGCCAATGGCGATATCATTGCCTATGACTTCGGTATCATGGGGCGGATCGACGAATACACTCGCCGGGTCTATGCGGAAATTTTGTTCGGATTTATCCGCAAAGACTATCGCAGGGTCGCAGAAGTGCACTTTGAGGCCGGCTATGTACCCGCCGACCGGGACATTGACGAATTTGCCCGCGCCCTGCGCGCCGTGGGCGAACCTATTTTCGGGATGGATGCCAGCCGCATTTCCATGTCACGCCTGCTTGGCTATCTGTTCGAAGTGACGGAACGCTTCGGCATGGAAACCCGAACCGAGTTGATTCTGTTGCAACGCACGATGGTGGTGGTGGAAGGCGTGGCAAGAGGTCTGGACCCACATATCAATATTTGGGAAGTCGCAAAGCCGATTGTTGAAGGCTATATCAAGAAAAGCATCGGTCCGCGCGCCTTGCTGTCTGATTTGGCGAAAACCGCGATGGTTCTTGCCCGGTTTGGCCCAAAACTCCCTGCGTTGATGGAAGCACAGTTGATCAAGATGAACAATCCGCCACCCGTGTTGGTAGTTCGGCGAGGGTATCATCCGGTTGTTCTGGTTTTGGCAGGGGCGATGATTGCCGGTTTGGGCGTCTGGGCCGGGACGCTGCTCTAGCCCAATTCCAGCGCAATCGCTGCCGCATAGCCCGCGTTGCCCCGCTCTGCACGCCACAGGCAATGTGCGGCCATGCGCCATCGGAATATTGGTTTTAATTTTTGAAACCTTACAACTGTCTCCTGATCACGATAACCCGCCAGAAAGGCTGCTTCCTGAGCGTCAGACAACGGCGCGCCACGATACAGCCATTGCATTGCGGGTGACAAAAAAGCCGCCAAATCTTCGGCAGGGTCGCCCATGGCCGGGCATTGCCAATCTATCAATGTCAGTTTTTGCCCTGTAACAAGGACATTTCCTGCGACAGCGTCGCCGTGAATAACCCGCGGTACTGTCGGGGCCACACCTGGGTCCGCAGGCGGGGAAGGAAGACAGCCCTGACATTGCGATGCGATAGCAAAGGTTTGCGCAATGAGGGCAGCGCTGCCAGATCCGGTCTGCCGAAATTCGCTGCAAGGCAAGGCGTGAACTGCTGCCAACGTGGACGCCACCGGGGCGGGATCGCCCCCATTCCAGGGCTGACCTTCGGCATATGTGTAGGCGAGCCAATTTGACCCTGTGAGGCGCAGCTCTGGTGCAAGATCGAATGGGGCTGCCAGTCGCAAGGCCGCCGCCTCGGCCTGCGGATCATTGGGAAAGAGTGGACTGTGCGCACCGTGGACATAGAGTTTGACTACCAAACTACCGACCCGCCACAGCCGATTGGTGCGTCCGCCCTGCAATGGCTGCCAATCCAGTCCGCTGACCCCATTGCAGGCGGACTCGACCTGTAGTCGCAACTCGACGGGGGGAGATTGTGCCAACATGGCGCGCGTTATGCCCGCACCCCTCGCCGCGTTCAAGCCAACCTTCAGGAAACTGGCGCGCGCAATCCGGTGACAGCGGTGGCTCGCACCTCTACGCCGCCCTCAAGCACAAGTGTTGTACCCCCGGCCCCACCCCTTGCTTCCAATATTCGGGCATAGGATTCGATCACATCCTCACCCACCTTTCCATCACCAACCCAGCTTTCCAGCGTCAGAGTATAGCGTCCCTCGGGTAGCGGATCCCCTGCAGCGTCTGCACCATGCCATTGATACGGCGTTGTGCTGACTGGCAAATCCTCACGCGCAACGAGATTACCCTGCGCATCCTTGACGACCAGAACCGCTCGGTCGGCAATTGCGGCTGGGTTGGGCGAAAGGGTAACGGGATCGCCGGTGTACCACACTGGCGCTGCGGCCCGCGCCTCTTGACCCACCCACCCCGCCAATTGCGACATCCCCAAAAGTGAAAACTGCGCCCCAAGGTCTTTGAGCAGCGTGTTGGTCTGCTGTTGCTGCTCCACACCAGAAAAAGTCGCCAGTTGCACCGCGTAATCTGACGAATCAACCGGGTTCAACGGATCTTGGTTCTTCATCTGCGTGGTCAGCATTTTCAGAAAGGTATCAAAGTCGGATGAAATCGCCGCCTTTCTCGGGGTGACGGTAGCGTATGTGGTTTGCGTTGAAGAGGTATGGGCTATGTCCATGATGTTGTTCCCTAAAGTCGAAGATCAAGCCCGTTCCCGATAGCAATATTGCCAGTAGGCGGGCAAAAGTCGTCAGGAGTCCGCAGTGATTGAGGCAATTCACTCGGCATGTCCAAAGCTTGGTTCTGCGCCGTATCAGTGCCTTTTTGGCCACCCCAATTACCAAAACTCAACTGCGCTCCAGAAAACCCGGCCTGCCGGATTTCCGTCAGCAGCGTGTCGGTGTGGCGTCGAAACATTTCAAGCGTTTCGGGCCGTTCAACTGCAACAGTGATGCGCAGCGCGTCGCCATCAGGGGTCATTTCGATACGCAGAAGCCCAAGTTCTTCGGGTGCCAAAATCAGTTCAACGCGCCCGTCCGTAGCCTGCGAAAGTGCAGCGGCAATCTGGATGGCGGGCGAAGGGTGAGAATGGATAGGGGAAAAACTATTCAGCCCGCTTGTCGGTACCAGACCTGTGACAGGTGGCAGCCCACTGGGTGTCAAAAGCATTGCCGCGCGCGTCATATCGACTGAAAAAGCGGTGGTTTCGACTAGCGTACCAGTCGCTTCTGGCATTTTAATGAGCATTGCACTTGGGCTTTCAGGCTTTCCAACAGTGTTTGATATTGCCATATCAGCAGTTGTTTCGGTCTTGCGAGGAGAGTTGCCCGCCACATCTGTCGCAGCAAGCGGAGTCACTTCATCTGCCCAGACCAACCGTGAAGTCAACTCCGCAATGCCCGCGGGTGATGGCGAAGGCAGCGGCGGAAGGGCCGTGATGAGGAAACGATTAAACTGCAAAGAATTTTCCGCAATGTGATGAGCAGGTTTTGCCATATGTTGCAGAGGCTGCGCACCAAGAAGACTTAGTTGCACTAGTGGGATATCTTCGGATGGGGTAGGCGATTGGGGTGCATAAAGGGATGCGACCTCAGAGACGTTCTTGTGCCTGATATCGTTTGAATGCACAGGAATATTCGCACCCTTTGCAACCAAAGAATCATCGTTTTTGTACGATACGAGCTGCGGGCCAGCTGAGTGCAAAGTAAGCTTTGCACCAATATCAGGATTCTGCCTCCGCAGTTCGCTGTCCTCCAGTTTGCTTCCGCTGTTGGTCTGTTGCGGGGCGGCACTGATAGGTTGAAAAACGGCCGTACTGGCAAAAGCATTCAGAGTTATTTCAGCAGAAACCAGATGCTCGTCAGGTAGTGGGGCGTCTCCGTCACCAATAGTCCGGTCCGGGTCATTTTTTGGCGCAGTTTTTAATGAGGAAACAGTGTTTCCCAACGACGCCTCGTCATTTGTGGGGACAAGTGTCTCGGGCCTCTCAACCGATAAAAAACTCGGCACAAATTTGGGCTCAAGCGGCACCGTTTGTTGATCGACCTCCGAAAATGGCTGCGGCGCAGCAATGCCGGTTTCACAAGGCACGCTGTCCGTTACCTGCGTTACCTGCACCCCGTCTTCTTCTACTATCACTGGGGCTGGCCGCCCTACTGAAAACGGAAACGGGATCGCACCACCTGGCAGTGGATCAGCGTTAGGCGCTTCGACATCGCAATGAGTCTCAAACATTGTCAAAAATGCCTCATCAGCCGCGTCAACGGATTGAATGACCATTTTTGGCGGACCTGGGGCTGCTGTGAGGGTTAGAAGAGTTGGTATCATTGGCTCCACGACGGTTGTCGTTCGAATGACCGTCTTTTCTCATGCAATTGGTTACCGGTTGTTTACTGCAAGCAAGGATAGTCGGAAAAATCTGAAGTACCGGAAGGAAGCCGCCATGCAGATTACCCCGACATCACTACCGACTAATGACCGAAAGGCTGTGATAATGACGCAAGCCAAGGCGTTGGAGGCCGCTTTTGTAACAGAGATGCTGGGTCATGCGGGGCTTGACGCGCAGTCTGACTCGTTTAGCGGGGGAATCGGCGAAGATCAGTTCGCGTCCTTTCTACGTGATGAACAGGCCAAACTGATGGTCGCCAAGGGCGGCATAGGGCTGGCGGAAAAACTGTTCCATGCGATGCAGGGGGCCGAAGATGGAGCATGACTTGGAGGCCGCATTGGACAGCGCCTTCGCCGCCCTGCGCCGGGGGGATCTGAGCGATCTTGGTATGACTTACAAAATGACAGAGACGATCCTGGCTGGCTTGCAGATTACCGATCGTGTCACTGCAGTGCGTTTGCGCAGCAAAGCCGAACGCAACGCCGCCTGCCTGCTGGCCGCGGCGCGCGGGGTGCGGGCGGCACGGCGCAGGCTGGCGGAAGTGGGGCCGGGCGCGCGGATGACCACCTATGATTCGAAGGGGCGCACCACCGCCATAGGGGATGCACCACTCGGGCTGGCAGAGCGTTTCTAGTGGCAAAATTCGTCTCAAATCGGCGATATCAGACCCTTTTGCATTAGGACTACGTTAGGTGTTCGCCTGCATCACTGTCCATGCATCCCATGAAGGGGTGGCGCTGCCGGTAGGTCCCGCCAGCATCGGCCAGAACGCCGGAACAGCAGCACATGGTGCCGCATTCTCGCCCTGCACAAAGTGCGGGACACAGTTAGGAACATGACGATGTCGTCCATTTTGACCAACACTTCCGCCATGGTTGCCCTTCAAACGATGAAGGGCATCAACAAGAACATGAACATGACCCAGTCGGAAATTTCGACTGGGAAATCGGTTTCCAACGCCAAAGACAATGCCGCTGTCTGGGCCATTTCCAAGGTGATGGAATCTGACGTCGCGGGTTTCAAGGGTATTTCGGACAGCTTGGCGTTGGGATCTTCTACTATTGCGGTTGCGCGCAAAGCCTCGGAAACCGTGACGGGTCTGCTCACTCAGATCAAAGGAAAAATCGTTGCAGCGCAGGAAGAGAACGTTGATCGGACCAAAATTCAGACCGACATTTCAGCGCTGCGCAGCCAAATCGAATCAGTTGTGGGGGCAGCACAATTCAACGGGCTGAACTTGGTTGACGGGACACAGACCACGGTCCAAGTCTTGTCATCACTGGATCGTTCCGCCAGCACCGTGAAAACTTCGTCGATCGCCGTCAACGCGCAAAACCTGTCTACCGGGGCCTATGCTGCCAAGGCTGCTTTTACCGGCACCACTGGGGCCTCTGCCGGAGCCGATACCGCTGGTTTTGCAATCGATGCAGCGGGCACCGGGACCGTTGTCATAGATGGGGCGGCTGGTTTTGCAGTCGGCGACAGCCTGTCTGTCACGATTGGTGGCAAAACGGCAAGCTACACTTTCTCGGCGGCAGATATCGCCTCGACCACCCCTGCCGACGTGGCTGCAGTAGGGCTGAAAACCGCCATTGAAGGCATGGGCATCGAAGACCTGTCCATTGACTATGACAGCGGCACTGCAGGGACACTTGTGTTCACCAATGGCGGAACGACGGATGTGTCGGTCAGCTCTCAGTTCAAGAATGCCAATTCGGGCGGGCTCGGGGCGTTGACCGGACTTGACGTATCAACCGGTGCCGGCGCGGTGGCGGCACTGGGCAACATTGAATCCTTGCTGAAAACGTCAATCGACGCTGCAGCCTCGTTTGGTTCGGTGGAAAAACGCATCGACATCCAGCGCGATTTTGTCAGCGAGTTGACAGACTCGCTCAAGACAGGGATCGGGTCGATGGTAGATGCGGATATGGAGGAAACTTCGGCCCGCTTGCAAGCGCTGCAAGTACAACAGCAACTGGGCGTCCAGGCCCTGTCGATCGCCAACCAGCAGCCGCAAACGCTGTTGTCTCTGTTCCGGTAATCGGTCGGGCCGGGGTTT
>JANNNF010000393.1:0-2466 GCA_031398405.1 Rhodobacterales bacterium
ACGCTCAGGGATTCTTCCAGCGCCCGGATCTGGCGGCTGACCGCAGATTGCGACAGATGCAGCACTTCCCCCGCATGGGTCAGGCTGCCCTTGTCGGCAACCGCATGAAAAATCCGTAGTTTATCCCAGTCCATCAGCCTATCCGTATTGTCCGCGCGGAACGTACCACGACATAGGTCGATACAGGAACTACACTTGCGCGCAAATGTCAGCATTGACGAAATATTCCCCCCAAAGGTGCGAATTGAGGCAAATCTGGCTGTCATTGCGCTGTTACAGGCTGTGGGCAAGTTAACAAAAGGGGTGCCTAACAGGGGGCGCACCGCAGCATTCAGGAACGCTCATGTCGCTTGACACCCCCGATACTGCTCGTGACATCTCTTATGCCTCCTCCGCCCGGTCGCGGCCCGCCCGCGCGGTGATCCGGGTTTTGGAAAACGCGACCGGGCGATTATCACTGATCCGCCGTGCGGCGGGATATGAGGCAGAGGTCGCCAAGGGGCGCAGCTTCTGGCAGGTGATCCCCGACCGGTATGGATTGTCTTTGGAGGTGACAGCGGGGTCCATCGCGAATATCCCCGCCAACGGCCCGCTGGTGCTGATCGCCAACCACCCCTATGGTATTCTGGACGGGCTGATGATGGGCCATCTGCTGGACGCCGTGCGCGGCGAATTCCGCATCCTCGCCAATTCGGTGTTCTTACGGGCACAGGACCTGACCCGCGTGGTGTTGCCGATTTCCTTCGATGAAACCAAAGAGGCAGTCCGCCAGAACCTTGCGACCCGTGCCACTGCCTTGCAGTATCTGTCGGACGGCGGCGCCATCGGGGTATTCCCGGGTGGCACGGTCTCTACCGCCGCGCGACCGTTTTCCGCGCCGATGGATCCGGGCTGGCGCAACTTTACTGCCAAGATGATTGCCAAATCGGGGGCGACCGTGGTGCCGGTGTTCTTTCACGGTCACAACTCGCGCCTGTTCCAGATCGCCTCGCACCTGCACTACTCGCTGCGCCTTGGCCTGCTGATCAAGGAATTTCATGCCCGCACTGACAACGCCGTGCGCGTCACCATCGGCACGCCCATTGCCGCGACGCAACTTGCCCCCCTCAAGTCCGACCCCACGGCCATGATGGATTTCCTGCGCCGGGCCACCTATGCCCTTTCGCCAAACCCCAGCCCGTCCTATGATCTGGGCTATGAGTTCGAGGCGAAGTATAAGCGCCAGTAAACGGGGGCGGGACATGGCAGTAGGCATTTTCGATTCTGGCATCGGCGGTTTGACGGTGCTGGACGCTGTGACCCGGCGCCTGCCTGATGTGCCCTTTGTCTATCTGGGTGACAACGCCCATGCGCCCTATGGCGTGCGCACCCATGATGACATCTTTAATCTGACAACCGCCGCGACCGAGCGGCTGTGGGACGAAGGCTGCGATCTGGTGATCCTTGCGTGCAACACGGCGTCGGCGGCGGCGCTGAAACGGATGCAGGAAACCTGGGTGCCACGCGACAAGCGGGTGTTGGGCGTATTCGTGCCGCTGATCGAGGCCTTGACCGAACGACAGTGGGGCGACAACTCGCCCCCGCGCGAGGTGGCGATAAAACATGTGGCCCTGTTTGCCACCCCCGCCACCGTCGCGTCACGCGCGTTTCAGCGCGAACTGGCCTTTCGTGCCATCGGGGTCGATGTCGAGGCCCAACCTTGCGGAGGCGTGGTCGATGCGATTGAACAGGGCGACGAGATTTTGGCCGAAGCCTTGGTGCGCTCCCATGTCGAGGCCCTCAAACGCCGGATGCCGCATCCACAAGCCGCGATCCTTGGCTGCACCCATTACCCGCTGATGCAGGCCGTGTTCCAATCGGCATTGGGGCCAGAGGTGACGGTCTATTCTCAGGCCAGTCTGGTGGCGGAAAGCCTGTCCGACTACCTGACGCGTCGCCCCGAAATGCTGGGGCAGGGCACGCAATCGCGGTTCCTGACCACAGGCGACCCAGTGTCGGTATCAAGCAAGGCGACCCAGTTCCTGCGCAAAGGTGTGGCGTTTGAGGCCGCGTGATCGGAGGATGGGCAGATTGCCCATCCTACCCCGGTAGGATGGGCGATTCCGCCCATCCTGAAAACCGCCCCCAACCCCGAAAGCCCAAATGCTCCCGCTGACCCAACACCGCGCCGCCCGCCTTGCCGCCCTGACCGCGCCAGATGGCTGGCTGAACCTTGTCGCCCGGGTTGAAATCGGTGCAGGGCCGCAGACTGTGGGAAAAGGTGCGGATATCGTGCTGCCGTCGGGCCCTGACATTCTGGGGCGCTTGCTGCCAGACGGCGACGGCTACAACTTTGAAACCAGATCCGGCACCCATCCCTTCACGCCGCGCCCCGACACCCCGCCGCAACTGACAGTGCCGCCGTTTTTGCTGGAAATTCACAGCGTTGACGGCCAGCCCGCCCTGCGCGTGCGTGATCTGACCCTG
>JANNNF010000408.1:0-3780 GCA_031398405.1 Rhodobacterales bacterium
GGCGGCGGGACCATGCGGGCAGGAGGAAGCGTGGTAAAAGGGGAATCGTCGATTGCGGGATCGGGTGCCGCATCGGGCTGAACCGCAGGGTCTGCTGCGATGATGGCGGGTTCATCCTCTAATGGATCATCTGGAATGAACACCGGGTTTCCGGCATCGGTGAAAGGGTCGTCCTGCGGCCCGGTAAAATCGGGGAAATCGGGCACGGCGGGGGCGGGGGCAGTCGGCTCCAGCAAATCATCCCAGTCGTCGGGGATGGCCGAGGTCACCCGGGACGGCGGGGTGAAATGGTCCTGCACGGACGGCGAATGACTGGACCGGCTGGCCCCCTGCCCTGCGTCAGAATTTCGGGTGGGGTCGGGCAGCGGGGCCAGCAGATCATCTTCGCCGCCCAAAGGTGGCAGCAAACCGTCGTCGCCAAGCGCCGCCCGCTGCACCCGCGAGGGGCCACCGGGGCCGCCGCCACCCAGCAGATCATCCAGAAAATCCACACCGCCACCCGGGGCAGGATCGTCCAGCAGGCTAAGGCCCACCATCCCGCCCGAGGCCTGCCCGTGGGACACCGGGCCATCCTCCAACGGGGCGGGTATCCCGGCGCGGGGGCGGGGCGACATTACCTCAACCAGAAACTCATACGGCCCCATCGTCAGGATATCGCCGTCGTTCAGGGGCGATGGCACCCGGCCAAGCGCGGTCTTGCCATAGTTCAGAAAGGTGCCGTTGGTGGAAAAATCGATGACGGACACCTGACCATCCTGTTCTTCAATCGCGCAGTGGCGTTTGGACAGCAGGCGGTCGGGGTCGGGCAGCACCACATCGTTTTCGTCGCCCCGCCCAATGGTCAGCGAGCCGCCGTACATCACGATAGGCTGCGCGTTGCCCGGCACCACCCCGGTTGATTGAAATCGCAACGTCACCGGCATGTCGTGTCAGCCCCCCGTTAACACTGTGACCGAAGCCAGAATACACATGCCACCCAGCGCACAAGGGTCCACCAACTGCCGCAGCGCGGGCATGTTCATGATCATCACCGTGGCCGATCCTTTGATGAAGGGATGTGGCACCGGGACAGGCAGGGCCGGGGGCATCGGCACGCCGACCGTCATGTCGAGCATCCGCGCGGCAGGCAAGAAATTGACCAGAACTGTCAGCGCGCAGGGTGGCAGGATCGGGGTGGGCGCGGGCAGCATCGGGGGCATGCAGACATGCAGGTCGAGCATGCGGGCTTGGGGAAAGCTCATGCCAACCCCTCCGCTGCACCCTTGGCGGACGGTTTGCCGTTGCCGCCGCGCGCAATATCCAGCGCGCGGTCGATCAGGCGGTTGGCCTCGGCCGGAAAATCGCGCGCGATTGTGCCGATTGCCATCAGGTTCATGCCCAAAGCCGCCGCTTGTGAGGCACCGGGCGGGGCGGGGTGATGCGACAATTCCCCCGGCCCCAAGGTGCCATCGGCAAACACTGCTGCCGTGGCACATAGGGCTGTGTCATCATCCACCTCGACCGTATCAAGGGCGGCGCGCACCGCCGCCTTGGCCGCGTCCGAGGGTTTGCGCACCCAGTTTTCGGCGGCAATCAGCGTGGGGGGAACCTTGTCGGGTGACGCCCCCAGAACATCGCGCCCCGCAAGGCAGGCCCACCATGTGCGTTCGCGGGGCGGAAGGGCGACGGAGATCAGCCGCAGCATATCGACATACGCATCAACTGCCGCGAGTTCGGTCAAAACGTCCGACACCCCGGCACTGGCCGAGCTTTTGATCTTGGTTTGCAGCTTGGTGTTTGCCAGCGCAAGCATCCGGGCTGCGGGGTCTTTGGGCACCTTCTTCAGGCCCGCAAATCGTTGTGACATCGGCAGACCCTTTCCTAGTTGATAAGCGTGATGCCGCCCTTGATCATCACCATTGCATCGCCCTTGACCTGCGTCAGTGGGGCCTTGGCCGTCAGCATCGCTGTGCCCTCTATGGTGATCATCGGACCTTTGATCGTCACCCCCATCGGGTCAATCACAATCGAACTGGGCCCAACCTTCAGCGTGATCGACTGCATGGCCTCGAACGTCTGTTTGCCAAGCGAGGTCTTGAGGTCATAGTTGCCCAGATCCAGGGTGGTCTTTTCATTGCCCATCTTGACGGCGCGGGTGACGTTGCCTTGCTCGACCGTTTCGGTAAAATTCCCGGTGAGGGTCAGATCGGACTTGCCTTCGATCTTTTCGGTCTTGTTGACCTTGATCTCGATGGCCTGATTTCCGGTTTCAACCTTGAAGGTGTGGTCGCCGGTCTTGACCGTTTCGGTCAGGTGGCGGTGGACTGTCAGGTCCATGTCGCCTTTTTCCTTGGTCTCCAGCCCCACGGTGATCTTGGCGTCGTTCTGGACGACCTGAAGGTAATCGCGTTGCGATTTGAACCGCACCAGTTCGGCACCCTTCTTGTCTTCCATCATCAATTCGTTGAACCCGCCCCCGCCCTTGGACGAGTTGGTCTTGATGCCGGACTGAGTCATGTTGGCAGGCAGCGTATAGGGCGGCATCGTGGCGTCATTGTACAGCATGCCGACCACGATGGGGCGGTCGGGATCGCCCTCTTCAAACTGCACCACAACCTCCTGATGGATGCGCGGAATGTGGATCATGCCCCAGCCCTTGCCGGTCCACGGCATCATGGTGCGGATCCAGACGCTGATGGTGTCGTTCTTGGGTTCGCGCCGGTCCCAGTGGAACTTGATCTTCACCCGGCCATATTTGTCGGTGTGAATCTCATCTCCCGCCGGGCCGACCACGACGGCCGTGTGAATGCCCTGCACCTCGGGCCAGGGGGTCAGCAGCTGCGCGCGAAACTGCGTGGCTTCGGGGATGATGTCGTACACAGCGCGAAACAGGTCCATGTTGCTCGGGTCAAAATTCAGCCCGCCCGACACAAAGGTTTGCGGTTCCGGCGTGGCCTGCGGGTCAGGGGCCGACTGGATGTAATAAGTGGCACGCGTGCACAGGAAATTGCTTTCGCCGCGCGTCTGCGGATGGTTTTTCAACTGAAAGGTCTGGCCGCTGCCAAGCCGCACGATGTTGCCCACGGCGGTCCAGGTCACATGTTTGACCGCTTCGGCCTCAATCCGCACCTTTACCCGGTCAACCCCCAGGGGGTCGGTACGGAAATGCCCGGGATAGTCGTATTTCTCGATCGCGTTCTGGCCATGCTTGCCCTTGATCATGTCGCGGGTGGCCTTCAGCTTGGTCGCCGACTTTTCAAAGTTGTAGTCGGTCAGCGTGACCTTGCCGGTGGTTGCCGCTTCCTTGGCCACCACTTCGGCAAAGTGTTCCTTGCTGGGATCAAACGAATCCTGCGGCTCGTGATATTCGATCACCGGGTCGCCCGGCATCGGTTCATGCGCAGTTGCCCCGTCGGCCAGAACGAACGTCTCGGCCTCGCCCGCATGGGTAAAGAAGAAATAGATGCCCTCTTCCTCTAACAGGCGCTTGACGAAATCGAGGTCGGTTTCGCGGTACTGCACGCAGATGTCGCGGACGGCATAGGTTGCCGACAGCTTTTTCTTGAAGAATGCCGAAAGCCCGTAATCGGCAAAGATGCTCTGCACGATGTCGGGCACGTTCTTGTCCTGATAGACCCGGCATTGCTGACCGCGCGACAGGAACCACAGCTTGGGGCGCACCTCCACCAGATAGCGGCCCCAATCGCGGAACCGGCCCAGATATTCGGCCGACACGCAAGTGCCCTTGAACATCCGCTGCTCGCCATCGCGGCCAGACACCGTCAGTTCCAGCGGCTCGCC
>JANNNF010000413.1:0-3834 GCA_031398405.1 Rhodobacterales bacterium
CAAGAAGTTTTTCATCACCTGCTGGGTGATGGTGGACGCCCCCCGCACGGTATTGCCACGCGATTCCAGCGCCTCAATCCCGGCGGCCACGATCCCTCGGGTGTCATAGCCACGGTGGGTGTAGAAATTCTTATCCTCAGCAGAGACGAAGGCGTGTTTCACCATTTCGGGAATATCTTCGGTCGGCACGAACAGGCGGCGTTCCTGCGCGAATTCGTCAATGATCTTTCCCTCACCGGAATAGATCCGGCTTATGGTCGCGGGGGTGTAGTTGGCAAGCACCTCATGACTGGGCAAGTCACGGGAATACATATAAAAAATCGCACCCAAGCTAAGGGCGGCAAACAACAGGCCTAGGGTGACTGCCGTGAAGATGGCCCCGAAGAATGAGCCTATGAATCTGAACACCCGCAAAACCCCTATCCCGCATGATTGGCCGTTTATAGCAGACGCGCGCCGCCGTCAAAAGCTTGGGTGACGGGGAAAGGTCACAGTGGCGGCACTCTGCGCATGATCAGTCTTCGGTGGCCGCCGCAAGCGCGGCATCTTCGGCTACCCAGGCCAGCAGCCCGTCGCGCAACGCACCCGCCATGGTCGCGCGCCACACAGGGTCCACCAGACGCCCCAGATCGCGGGCCGAGGATAAAAACCCAAGCTCGATCAGCACGGACGGAATATCGGGCGATTTCAGCACGGAAAACCCCGCCCGTTGCAGCGGTTCGCGGTGCATCCGCACCTCTGCCGCCTTGATCGCCCCCTCCAGCGCCTGTGCCAATCGGTCCGTGCGCGGTTCCGTCACGGTCCGGGCCATATCCATCAGCACACCCGCCACCAGATCATCCTGTTCGGTCAGGTCCACCCCGGCCAGCAGATCGTCCCGATCATGACGTTCGGCAAGGGTGGCAGAGGCTTCATCCGAGGCTTCCTCTGAAAGGATGTAAATTGTGGCCCCGCTGGCCTGCCCTTCGGCCAGCGCATCGGCGTGCAGCGAGATAAACACCTGCGCCCCTGCCGCCCGCGCAATCGAGATGCGGGTTTCAAGCGGCACAAACACATCGTCATCGCGCGTCATCGTCACTGCAAAACGGCCATCGCGCAGCAGCACTTCTTTCAACTCGCGCGCAAAGGTCAGCATCAGCGCGGCCTCGGTCTGCCCGTCACGTTCAGCCCCCGGGTCAAGCCCGCCATGGCCTGGGTCCAGAACCACCATCACCGGGCCCGTGCCACGGGGGGGCAGGACTGGCACCTCGGCGGGTTTGGGCAGCGACCATTCGGGCGGTTCGGGCAAGCTTGCGGCAGTTGCAAAGGCTTGCGACGTTGCAGGCGTCAGGGTCAGGCGCATCGCTGCCCCTGCATCAGACGTGGCCATTTCCGCGACAGTCAACAGATACGGGCCGGACAGTTCCATCACCAACCGCGACCAACCGGGGCGGAAAATCCCTGCCCGCAGCGCAACCATCGGCCCGGTCTGACCAATGTCGGGCAGCCCCGACCAATCCACCTCTCGCGTGTCGATCACCACCCGGGGCGGCGTGTCCAGCAGCCGCACCCGCCACGGCACAGGCTGCGTCAACCCCAGCGTGACCTGCATATCATCGCCCAGCACGGTAATGGCGGATTGATCCGGCACCAGCCGAGCAAGGGCTGACAAATCCTGCGCCGCAGCCCCTTGCGCCAGCATCGCCAAAACAAATGCCACCACCCGCATCATGCCTGCCGCCCCGCCATGTAGGCCTGCAACCGTACCAACCCTTCGGTGATATCCGCCGTGCTGCGGGCATAGGAAAAGCGCAAGGTTTTATGCCCACGCACCGGATCAAAATCGAGGCCCGGCGTCACCGCCACCCCTGCCCCGTGCAGCAATTCATCCGCAAAGGCGCGGCTGTCGGGGGTCAGGTCCGACACATCAGCATAGATGTAGAACGCCCCATCGGGCGGGGCGATGCGGGTAAATCCTGCGCGCGGCAACCCGTCCAGCATCAGGCGTCGGTTGGTGGCATAGGTCACGCGGTTCGCCTCGGCCTCTGCCTCACACTCCAGTGCCGCCAAAGCCGCCACCTGTGCCACATGGGGTGGGCAGATGAACATGTTTTGCGCAAGCCGTTCGATCAGGCGCACATGATCTGGCGGCACGATCATCCAGCCGATGCGCCACCCTGTCATTGAAAAATACTTGGAAAACGAGTTGATCACATAGGCGTTGTCGGTGATCTCCAGCGCAGAGATGGCCCGGTCTCCATAGTGCAGACCGTGGTAGATCTCATCCGAGATGAACGCGATATCGTGCTGATCCGCATAGGCGATCAGGTCTGACAGCGCGTTATGCGACAGCATGGTCCCCGATGGATTGCCCGGGGATGCAATGATCAACCCCTTGATATCCAAACCATCCATGTCACCCGGCACCGGCTGCAAACGGTTTCCCTCTGACGCAGGAATACCCACGGGGGTCAGGCTCAATGCCCGCAGGATCTGGCGGTAGGACGGATAGCCCGGCTCGCCCATCCCCACACGGTCTCCCGCATCAAACAGGGCGGTGAAGGCGAGAAGAAACGCAGCCGACGACCCCGCCGTCACGATCACTCGGTCGGGCGACACCCCCACCCCGTACCAGCGTTGGTACAAATCCGCGATTCCGGACCGCAGCGCAGGCAGGCCCAAAGCCACGGTATAACCCAAGGGTTGATCCAGTGCTGCCCCCACCGCAGCCTGTGCCCCCAACGGTGCCCCAGTGCCCGGCTGGCCCACCTCCATATGAATGACAGACCGCCCCTGCGCCTCCAACTGGCGCGCGGCTTCCACCACATCCATCACAATGAAGGGATCAACCTGACCGCGCCTTGATCTGTTCATTGCCCGCCCTTTATGGTTCATGCGCGTGAGTGTCGCGTTTGGCGGCACAAGGTCAACCCCGTGACCACACATCATATCTGTCGGAGACATTCCATGCGCGCCTTGCTGCCAGCCCTGATCACCGGCCTTTGGGCCAGCACTGCAATTTCTGGCGGCTTGGGCGAGATGACAGACGCCGAACGCACAGCTTTTCGCAATGAAGTGCGTGCCTATCTGGTGGAAAATCCCGATGTAATCGTCGAGGCCATGAACGTCCTGCAATCGCGTGAGGATATGGCGACAGGTGAGCGTGACAAAGCCTTGCTGGTGTCCAACGCGGATGCGATTTTCAAAGACCCGGCCTCGTGGGTTGGCGGCAACCCCGACGGCGATATCACCATCGTGGAATTTATGGATTACCGCTGCGGCTATTGCCGCAAAGCCCAGCCCGAGATTGAAGAACTGGTTACATCCGACGGCAATATCCGCCTGATTGTGAAAGAGTTTCCGATCCTTGGCGAAGGCTCGCTGCTCAGTGCGCGCTATGCGGTGGCGGTGCTACAACTTTATGGCGACGACGCCTACAAGGCTACCCATGACGCGCTGATGACCATGCGCGGCGATGCGACGCCGGAAACGCTCAGCCGGATGGCGGCCGATATGGGCCATGATCCCGCAAAAATCACCGAGCGGATGGCAGGGCCCGAGGTCAAGGCCGTGATCGATGCCAACCACGCACTTGGGTCGGCGATGGATATCAACGGCACGCCAATGTTCGTGTTTCAAGGCAGCATGGTGCGCGGCTACATCCCGCTGGAGGATATGCGCAAATTGGTGGCAGACGAGCGCAAGGGTGCATCTCGTCGATCCACGCGCTGACTGCTGCGCGGGAGCACTGGCCGGCATCGTCCACGCGCACGGTCTCGAGGCCCATCGCGACGAGCTCCTTCTCGAGCCGCAGCGCGATGGGATCGCCTTCCTTGGCCGCGACGACGACCAGCT
>JANNNF010000416.1:0-7137 GCA_031398405.1 Rhodobacterales bacterium
ACAAACAGCAAGATGATCGCCCCAAGTGAACGCCTGCGCCTTGCCACCGCACTGGACCCAGACGAGCCCAGATTTTCAGGCTTGCTGGTTGTCGCGCTTGGTTTGGCCTGTCATTCTGACTTTTCAAGATCGATATCTAAGCATGATTGGCTTTAGCGGAATGATCATATGACCGAGCTGTGGAAACTGACTGCAAACGAACTCGTGCCTCTCATTGCCGAGCGCCGGATTTCCGTCACTGAAACGATTGCTTCGGTGCTTAAGCGGATCGAGGCTGTAAACCCAGCCGTGAACAGCATTGTGCAGCGAATGGATGAGCAAGCTCTGGCAGCGGCGGAAGCCGCCGACGCCGCTTTGGCGCGCGGCGAGGCGCCGGGTCCGCTGACCGGCATCGCGGTGACGATCAAGGTGAATGTCGACGAGGCTGGCTTTGCCACCACAAACGGGCTGCGTAGCCAAGCCGGCTTGGTGGCAGAGGTTGATAGCCCTGTGGTGGCCAACCTGCGCAAAGCCGGTGCGATTATTGTAGGCCGCACGAACACCCCCGCCTTTTCGCTGCGATGGTTCACTCGCAACAGCCTTCATGGTGCGACGACAAATCCGCGCAACCCGACCCTGACGCCGGGGGGGTCGTCGGGCGGTGCCGGGGCTGCGGTTGCGTCGGGCATGGGGGCGATCGGCCATGGCACCGATATTGCCGGGTCGATCCGATACCCGGCCTATGCCTGCGGCGTGCACGGCCTGCGCCCATCGCTCGGCCGGGTTCCCGGCTTTAACGCGACTGCAGGAGACCGGTTGATCGGTGGTCAGTTGATGGCGGTGTCTGGCCCACTGGCGCGATCAATCCCGGATCTGCGCGTTGCTTTGGCGGCAATGGCTGCGCAGGACATGCGCGATCCCTGGTGGCAGCCGATGCCGCTGCGCGGTGCCGATGTGCCGCGCAAGGTCGCCTATGTCGAGGCACCCGAAGGGATGCCGGTGGCCCAGCCTGTCCGAGATGCGCTTCGCTCCGCAGCGGCCAAACTGAGCGACGCTGGCTATCAGGTTGAAGACGTCACACCGCCGCCTTTGCGTGAGGCACGTGATCTGCAATTGCGCCTGTGGATGGCCGAGTTCCGACAGGACGGCACAGCGGCGTTGCGCGCCGAAAACGACCCGGACGCGAATTTCGTTTATGCCCAGATGAGCCGCCATTGCCCTGAGATCGATCTGCCTGAAATGATGGCGACGCTGAAGGCGCGGGCACGCCTCACCCGGCTCTGGCGGGGCTTTCTATCGGAATGGCCACTGGTCCTGTGCCCGGTGTCAGGCGAATTGCCATTCATCAATGACCGGGACGTCGCCTCGCCCGCCGCGTTTGATGCGGTGCTGGAGGCTCAGCTAACCATGATCGCCATCCCCTTCATGGGCCTACCGGGCCTGACCGTCACCACCGGCTCTGTGGGGGCAACACCGGTCGGGGTGCAGCTTGTGGCCGATCAGTTTCGCGAAGATCTGCTATTGGCGGCGGGGGAGATACTGGCCCCGCACCCTGTCGGTTTGGCACTGACTTAGCGAAATCGAACCGAGCTTTCGTGCCCCCGTCCGAGCGAGAAACTTGCGCTGGGTGTTCTGACTGACGAGTTGGACGACGGCGAACTTGGTTAGGTCATGCGCACGAAGAGGTAAAGCTTAACGCAGAATGCCCTGAGAGGTGGTTCGGTTGATCCGAACAGGTTTCGGGTTTTTTCTAAGTGGATTTCCGTCTTGGTTGCGCCACCACCGGGTCCGGCATCGGCTGGTTGATGTGAGTCTGATCGGGGGTTTTTCCGTCAAGCGATGAGTGCGGGCGGCGGGGGTTGTGGAAGGTCAGATATCGGCCGATCCCGGTCCGGGCTTGCCTGACGCTGGCACATGCGTGAGTGCAGAGCAGTCTTGGATGGGCTGCTCGGCGGGTCAATCGGCATAGGAAGACCAAGCTTGGCGCGTGCCTATCGTCCTAAGGGCGGGAACGAAGCGGCATCGTTCGGAGTTGTAGTCAGGCTAGTTGGCAAAACCCTTCGTCACTTGCACCCGAAATGCGATCGCATTTTCCGCAGACGGATTTGTCAACGGGCACCATCCGCAGCGCCAAGGGGCGTTTCGGCAAACATCTAAAGGAGAAGTCTATGAATAAAACCGCACTTGCAGGCTCATTGTTGTTAATCGCAGCCGCGTCTACTGCGCTGGCTGGTGGTCTGGAGAGGCCGGTAACGGAGCCTATGGTTGAAGAGCCCGTTGCCGTTGCGCCAGTCGGTAGCTTTGTCGGAGGCTCTCTTGGAGGAGCCGGTGCGATCGCAGGGGGCGTTCTGGGCGTTGCACTATTGGCCGCGCTGCTCAGCGGTGGCGGTGATGATGATACCACATCGACGGGCACGACAAACTGATAGCTTGGGACTGACAAGCGATTCATAATTTAAGCGGCCCGGAAATCGGGCCGCTTTTTGTTGCGTTAACTGGCTGTCGCGATGGTATTGCTTGCTTGGTTTCCTTGGCTCACCATAACTTCACCTGGTCACACAGCCAAATTCAAAGGCAGAGTCTGAAAGCCGCTTTGGTTGAAAAATAACTGCGATCCCGTTGCCAACCCGCAAGATTTTTGGACCATCCGCGCCCGTCTCGGCACTTCCAAAAATGCTGGTTTCGCCTTGCTGTCAAGACGCTGGTTGCACCAACTGTTGAAGAACGGTGGGTAGCAAACGTCCTTGGAAACCAAGTGGTTTCTTTCTTTTCACCGGACTGGTTGGGGGAAAGGTGAGAGGCTGGACAACGACCCAAGCGGGGCTCGTTTCGGCTGCTTCCTTCCGGACCTGACCGGGTTGGCGAGGCGCTTGCCCGCGCCAACCTCTCGACGTTGGATATAGGGGGGTTGCAGCCTGTTGGCAAGCGGGATGGCCGATTTGCGCAGATCCGCTGCCGTGCACGAAAAATGTGGTGTGCCCGCATGGGCTGGATTAGCCTTTACAGGCAGCGAGGCCAAGTTTGCAGGGGGTTCCATGACACGACTGATCCGCATCGACTGGCCTGACAATGGCACGCCCGACACGCCTGCTGCTGTTTCATTGCACGAGGCCACTATGCGTCTGGCTGCATTGCGCAGCGCCGCGGATGCGCGGGGGTTCACGGCGGTGGTGATTTATGGCGACCGGGAACATGCAGCAAACCTGCATTGGGTGACCGGGTTTGACCCAAGGTTTGAAGAGGCGGTGATGGTGGTCACCCAGACTGAAGCCCTGTTGATCGCGGGCAATGAGTGCTTGGCCTACACCGGCATCTCACCGTTGGTGCAGGCGGGCCGTGTGCACGTAGCCCATTGCTCCAGCCTGTCTTTGCCCTCGCAGCCGCGGGCAAGTCGTCGGTTGGCCGATCTGTTGGCTGATATCCTGCGACCAGAAGACAGGGTGGGGGCTGTGGGCTGGAAGTGGTTCGGGGCGGATGAGGTGGACGATCCGGCCACAGCATTGGATATTCCGGCGTTTCTGGCCGACCCTTTGCGCCGCCTGACAGCCAGAGTGGAAAACGCGACTGATCTGATGATGCACCCCGGCCACGGTCTGCGCGCCCGGGTAGATGCGCCAGAAATTGCCCGGCTGGAATTTGCCAACCACATGGGGGCAGCGGCGTTAAAGCGGATGGTGTTTGCATTTCGTGAAGGGATGAGCGACTTCGCGGCGTTCGAGGCCGCACGCGTGGGCGGTCTGCCGCTTGGGTGCCACCCGACCTTTGCTGTCGGTGCGCGCGCGGATCAGGGCCTGTCGGGGCCATCCGGGCAGCATCTGACGCTTGGGTCACAGATCAGTTTTAACGTCTGCCATTGGGGGGCCAACATATGTCGTGCGGGTTGGGTCGCGCGGTCGGCGGGCGATTTGCCGATGGCGGCGCAAGATTACGTCGAGGCGTTCGTTGAACCCTATGTGGCCGCGATGTCGGACTGGTGCGCAATGATGCAACCGGGCATGTCGGGGGGCGAGGTCTGGCGCAGGATGCAAGTCGCGTTGCCGTTTGACACCTTTGGCATCAGCTTGAACCCCGGCCATCTGATCGGGCTCGACGAATGGATGTCTTCGCCCATCTACGAAGGCTCGGTAGAGCCTTTGGCAAGCGGCATGGCGATGCAGATGGACGTGATCCCTGGCCACCCCGTCTATGGCTCGACCCGGATGGAGGACGGCTATGTCATCGCGGATGAAGGCTTGCGCGCCGATCTGGCTGCGCGCTTCCCCAATGTTGCCCGCCGCTGTGCCGCCCGGGCTGCTTTCATGCGCGATGTGATTGGCATGGATGTGCCCGAATGCCTGCTGCCGTTGGCCGACACCTGCGGCATCATCGCGCCCTTCGTGTTGAACCCCGCGCAGGTCGTTGTCGTGTAGGATGGGCAATCTGCCCATCCCCCCTTCAAGATGTTGTGGATAATCTGCGTCATCACCGCCACATGATGCCCCCGTACTGTTGACTCTGCCCCCATTGCGCCAGACCATGAAGGGTCAAGGCGACTCAAAGGCTTCTTCGTGCGTTTTACCCGGCTGCGGCTCAACGGCTTTAAAAGTTTTGTGGACCCCACGGATCTAGTGATCCATGAGGGTCTGACAGGCGTGGTCGGCCCGAACGGCTGCGGCAAGTCGAACTTGCTGGAGGCCCTGCGATGGGTGATGGGTGAAAATCGCCCGACAGCGATGCGCGGCGGCGGGATGGAGGATGTGATCTTTGCCGGGGCCGCGACACGCGGTGCCCGCCATTTCGCCGAAGTGGCCTTGGTGATCGACAATCAAGACCGGCTGGCCCCGTCTGGCTTCAACGACGCCGATACCATCGAGATCGTCCGCCGCATCACCCGCGATGCAGGCTCTGCCTACCGCGCCAACACCCGCGACGTGCGGGCGCGCGATGTGCAGATGTTGTTCGCCGATGCCTCGACTGGATCACATTCTCCGGCATTGGTCCGGCAGGGCCAAATTGCGGAACTGATCAACGCCAAACCCAAATCGCGGCGGAGGATTTTGGAGGAAGCGGCGGGGATATCCGGCCTGTATCAGCGGCGCCACGAGGCGGAATTGAAACTGCAAGGCACAGAGGCCAATCTGCTCCGCGTTGATGACGTGCTGGAGGCGATGGCGCAGCAACTGTCGGTCCTGACCCGCCAATCCCGCCAAGCCGCGCGCTACCGCGAGATCGGCGAGGATTTGCGCCGCGCCGAAGGCATGTTGCTGTACCGCCGTTGGCGCGAGGCGGACATTGCACGGGCCGAGGCTGACGGTCTGTGGCGCGCGCGTCTGGTGGCGGCATCGGTGGCAGAATCCGGTGCCCGGGCCGCCAGCAAAGCGCGCGAAGCCGCTGAGGATGCCCTTCCCGCCAAACGAGAGGAAGAAGCGATCGCCGGGGCAATCGTACAGCGCCTGTCGGTGCAGCGTGACGCTCTGGGTGATCAAGAGGCCCGCGCCCGCCAGATGATTGATACCTTGCGTGGCCGCATTGATCAGCTTGGCCGCGACATGGACCGCGAGGCTGGCCTGAACCGCGACGCGGGCGAGACCATCACCCGGTTGGAATGGGAGGTGGATCAAGTCACCCGCGCCCACGACGGCCACGAGGATCGCATGACCGAGGCCGCCGACGCCGCGCGCGAGGCCGGGGCGGTGCTGACCGGGCATGAGGCAGTTTTGTCCGACGCCACCGAAGATGCCGCCCGTCTGGCCGCGCGCCACCAGTCTGCCCAACGGATGCTGGGCGATGTGCGCGCCACGCTGGACAAGGCCGAGGCTGAGGCGGGCCGCGCCCGCATGGCTGTCGACGGGGCCGATGCTGCACTGGTGGCGGCGGCCGAGGCGTTTGAGGCAGCCGAAGAAGCGCAAGAGGCCGCCGCCGAACTGGCTGAGGCCACCGAGGAGGCTTTGGCCCTTGCCGAGGAAGCCCGTGCCGACACCCAGACCCGTGAAGCTGAAGCCCGTGCTGTGCGCTCCGAGGCTGAAGGCGAAGCATCTGCCCTACGCGCCGAGGTGGCAGCCCTTGCAAGACTGGTGGACCGCGAGGCGCAGGCAGGGTCACAACTGCTTGACCGTTTGGTGGTGCAACCTGGATATGAAAAAGCGCTAGGCGCGGCCATGGCCGACGACCTGCGCGCGCCGGAGGTGGCAGCAGAGGCCCGCTCCGGCTGGATGCGGCTGGCGGATTACGCTGATCCCCAGCCGCTTCCCCAAGGGGTTCAGACCTTAGCCGCGTTCGTGCAAGCACCGGGCGTTCTTGCGCGACGGTTGGGGCAGATCGGGCTGGTGGCGCGGGCCGATGGCTTCAGTTTGCAAGGGGCGTTGCTGCCGGGGCAACGGCTGGTCAGCGTTCAGGGCGACCTGTGGCGGTGGGATGGCTTCCGCACAGGGGCCGAGGATGCGCCGTCTGCCGCTGCGCTGCGTTTGCAGCAGTTAAACCGCCTTGTGCAAATCAAGCGCGATCTGGAGGATGTGGCTGCCCGCGCCGATGGTGCCAGGCTGGCGCATGAGGCCTTGCAGGCGCGGCTGGCCGATCTTGCCCGCGCCGATCAGATGGCCCGCGACGCCCGCCGCGCCGCCGATGCCCGCGTGACCGAGGCCAACCGCGCAGGCGCACGGGCCGAGGCCGACCGTTCCATCTCCGCTGGAAGGCTGGAGGCCGCCCGTCTGGCAGTGTCGCGCTATGCCGATGAGGCCGCGGCCGCGCGGTTGGCCTTGGCTGGGGCCGAGGCTGCTGTTGACGCCTTGCCCGATGTGACCACGGCACGCGGGCTGGTGGAAACCGCCCGGCAAACGGTCGAGGCCGCGCGGATGGCGATGATGTCGCGCCGGTCCTTGGCCGATGAATTGCGCCGCGAAGGTGAATCGCGGGTGCGCCGGCGGCAGGAGGCCGTCAAGGAATTGTCGGGCTGGCGGCACCGGCTGGAGACTGCAGAAAAGCGCGGCGCCGAGCTTGCCGCCCGCCGCGCCGAGACAGAGGAGGAGCTTGACGAAGCCTCTGCCGCACCCGAAGAAATCGCCATAAAGCGTGAGGAATTGTCCGACGCGATGGACACTGCCGAGGCCCGCCGCCGCGTGGGAGCCGAGGCTTTGGTCGCCGCCGAGACCACTCTGCGCGATGCCCAGTCTACCGAGCGTG
>JANNNF010000439.1:0-5189 GCA_031398405.1 Rhodobacterales bacterium
CCGGCCATCTGAGGCGCGTTTGGCTGCGCAGGACCGCCTGATGCTGATTGCTGCCGCCAAACTGCGCTAGCAGATCACCCCCACACCCGTCGACCGTGCCGCAACCAACGGCGAGACTGCCACCGACACGCCTTAGGGGTGGGAGGAGATGATGCCCTGCTGGGCTTGATCAGCGATATCCGGGCGGAAACGACCAAGGGCGTCGCCTCTGGCCCGGTCTATAACGTCGGCAAGCTGGGCAATGGCGGGCATGACACTTATCCGCCGATCGCCTTCATCGGCGGCGAATATGCCGAGGTGTATGTCGAGGCGAAGACGTCCACAAACCTCAACATGACCATCACCGATGGCAAGGGATGGCTGGTCTGTTCTGATACTGACGTGTCGCACATCGCCTATTGTGGCTGGACGCCGGATGCGGCCGGATCATTCACACTGAAAGTAGATACCAAGGGTCCCGCGGGCGCGACCTACGCGCTGATGACCAACTGATGCGGGCGCTGTGGGTAGCTCTCGCCTTGTGCCTGTGCGGGCCAGCTTTGGCGCGGGAAAACTATGCCCTGCTGATCGGCGCAGATGACTATCCCAACCTTGATGCACATTACTGGTTGAAAAGCCCGTCCAACGATGTGGCGCTGGTCGCGACCTATCTAGCCCCAGCCGCCCCGGTACCCTTTGCGCCCGACAGTATCACCGTGCTCACCAACGGCGCGGGGCAAACGCCGCACAACCTTTACGCGATCCGAGGGGCCGTCGCCGATCTTGCAGCCCGCGCGGCACCCGGCGATTTCGTCTACCTGCTGGCGGTCTTGCCCGACAGCCCGCGCCCCGATGCGATATGGTTGCTGCCCGGCACCGGGCTTGCGAGCAACCTTGTCACCACCCCGTCAATCAGCACTACCAACAAACCACCGCAGGATCTGGCACTGGCCATGGGGCAGACGCTCGGCAGCATGGGCCGGGCGCTTACCCTGCTCAAGCTCGGCGCGACGGTTGGGGCGGGCACTCTGGATGTGACGGTGGAAATGCGGACCCGCACCCCCAACCAACCGCACCCTGCACGCCCTGCCCGCAGCGCCAGTGCCCACCCTGTTGCCCGAGGATGCGGTGCATGTGCGGGCGCAAAACAACATGGATGTGCTGGTTGTGAACGTGCTGTATGTCGCCGACGACTATGCCATAAGCCATTGGTTTCGCGCCGGCTTCAACCCGGCGATGTGCTGAAAAAGGGCCTGTTCAAGATTGGTTGCGATGTGCTGGGGCAAGAACGCATGGTCGTGGTGCTGACGCCTGCTTTGCCGCAACGCCCCGTCGAAGACCTGTCGTTTCTGGCGCAACCCAGCTTGGACTTGATCCGGGGCGCAGGGTCGGCCCTGTCGCTTGCGTTGCGCGATGCGGGGTTGGGTGAGACAACGCGGGGGGCCGTGGGGCTGGAGGACGAAACTGCAGGTCCGGCACCTGAACCCTCGCAACTGGAACTTCGGCCCGTTGCGGGCGAATAGCAATGCTGCGCAGGAGTTTTACCCATACTGCGCAGCAAAGGTCTGATTCAGGCGATGATCTCGGTCATCTTGACCACGCGCCCTTCCGCCACCGACATCAAGGCAGCCTCTGCCAAAGCCAGCGCGGCCAAGCCATCTTCGCCTGACGGTGACGCCACAGCTTTACCCTGCATCGCAGTAATGAAGGTGGCAATCTCGGCGGCATACGCCTCGGTGTAGCGCGTCATGAAGAAGTCGTGCAGCGGTGGCCGGGTATAGCCCGCGGCGGTCGCCACCTCGATCATCACCGGTCGCTGGTTTTCTGCCGACACGGCCCCCAAAGATCCATGCACCTCAATCCGCTGATCATAGCCATAAGTCGCGCGACGCGAGTTCGAGATCACGCATTGTTTGCCGCCCACCGACCTCAGCATCACCGAGGCACTGTCAAAGTCCCCGGTTGCCTTGATCGCAGGGTCGGTCAGAACGCCCGCAAAGGCGGACACTTCGGCAATTTCTTCTCCCAGAAGATACCTCGCCATATCAAAATCATGGATCGTCATATCGCGGAAAATTCCGCCCGATCGCGCCATGTATTCCATCGGCGGCGCGCCCGGATCGCGCGAAGTGATTGTGACCATCTCCACCGCCCCGATCGTGCCCCGGTCAATCTCGGCGCGCACAGCGGCAAAATGCGGATCAAAGCGTCGGTTGAACCCCACCATCAGCACAGCCTTGGTGTCACGCACCACCTGAAGGCAAGCTTTCACCCGCTCAAGATTCAGATCAATCGGCTTTTCGCAGAAAATCGCCTTGCCTGCCTTGGCAAATGCCTCAATCAGATCGGCGTGGGTGTCGGTCGGTGTGCAGATCACCACCGCGTCGATATCATCCGCCGCAAGGATAGCCTCGATGCTCCGCACTTCGGCCCCATATTGTGCCGCCAAAGCTGCTGCAGCCGGGGCCATCGCATCGGCAACCGCTACTAAAGTGGCCTGCCCATCGGCGCTGATCGCCTTTGCGTGAACCTTGCCGATGCGCCCGGCCCCCAATAGCCCAAAACGTAGTGTCATGTCGTCTCCTAACTCCGGTGCCCTCCCGGTTTATTCCGGCAAGGCCCCTGTGACATTCTGATCGAAATCCACCAAAGTTCCGGTCATCACACCCGACTCTGGCGACAGCATATAACTGACCAGACCCGCCACGTGGCCGGGTTTGACCAACATTCCCATCGGCTGTGCAGCCTCTGCGGCCTCCAGCCAGCCATCTTGCGCGCCGTGATATTTGCGCTGCGTTGCATCCTCGCCCGGCGTGTCCATCCAGCCGCAATTGACGCCGTTTACCCGGATATGATTGCCACGCAAAGCCTGTGCGGAATTCTTTGTGATATTCGCCAGCGCCGCCTTGGACGCCGAATAGGGGGCCAGAAACGACTGCCCGCAATGCACCACCATCGACAGGATATTCACCGCCGACGCCGCATGCCCCTGTGCGATTGCCGCTTGGGCAAACCGTTGAAGCGCAAAGAAAGGCCCGCGTGCGTTGACGTTCATCAGGCTTTCCCAAGCCTCGGGAGTGGTGTCAAGAATCGAGCCCCGGTCCGTCGCTGCCGCCGCATTGACCAGCGCATTGACCCGGCCATAGCGCGCAATCCCAGCGTCAATCAGCCCCTGCGCCTGATCAATGCGGCCCATATCGGCGGCCAGAAACTGCACATCCGCGCCTTTTGCTGCCAAGACCGTGGCAGCAGCCTGCCCCTTGTCCGCATCGCGCCCCGACAGCAGGATTTGCCGGCAACCTTGCGCAATCAGCCACTCTGCAATCGCCAGCCCCAGCCCTTGCGCGCCGCCGGTGATGATGGCGATGGTATCCTTATGGTCTGGCATGTTCACGCATCCCCTTGTGACGTCATCGCCATGCTTGCCACCCCGACCCATCCCGCGCAACCCGTAGGATGGGCGGTTCCTGCGCCCCTGCGCAGGGTTCGCCCATCCCAACAACCGCCCGCCACCCGATAACCGCCCCACCTACTCCGGCACCACCTTGCCCGGGTTCATCCGCCCCTCCGGGTCCAGCGCCGCCTTGATCGCCCGCATCACGTCCAGCGCCACCGCATCCTTGCGCCTGCGCATCGACGGCAGTTTTGACAGGCCGACCCCATGCTCTGCCGAAAAACTCCCGCCCAGTTCAGCCACCACATCCTCAACGATTTCCAGCACTTGGTCCGCCAGCCCATCCCGGGTGGGAAAAGCGGTGAAATGCAAGTTGCCATCCCCCAAATGCGCCACGGTCAGGCTGGTCAAACCTTCATCCAGCGTCACCAGCCGTTGCAGAGCGGTGGTTAAAAACGGCTCCACCGCATCCAGCGGCACACAAACATCAGTGTCCACCGCCCGCGCGATCCCAGCTGTGATCTCTGCCGCCGCCTCGCGCCGTGCCCACATCGCGCGCCGCTGCGCGTCAGACCGCGCGATTACCCCGTCGGTGATCAGCCCCTCAGCCAGCATTGCGGCCAACACACCTTCCAGAACGGCCACCAATGGTACTGCCCCGTCCGCAGAGGGTTCAGCCTCAGCCACAACAGTTGTTCCCGCCTCAATCAGGATTGTCACCTCGGGGATGACATCAAACGGCAGACCCAGATCGGGCCGCACCTGCGCCAGCCTGCGCGAATAGGTGGCAGGCATGAACTCAAACGCCTCGACCCGCCCCCCGGTCGCCGCCTGCATCCGGTTCAGCAAAACCAGCGCATCCGGCAAAGACCGCGCCGCCACCATTGCCGTCGCATGGGCAAGGGGTGCCGGCACCAGTTTCATAACCGCCGCCGTGATGATGCCCAGCGTGCCTTCCGCCCCGATAAACAGATCACGCAAGCTGTAGCCCGAATTGTCCTTGTGCAGCGCCGACAACAGGTTCAGCACCCGTCCATCCGCCAGCACCACCTCCACCCCCAGACACAATGCCCGGGTGGACCCATAGCGCAGCACGTTCGACCCGCCCGCATTGGTGGACAACACGCCCCCCAGCATGGCCGATCCCCGCGCGCCAAACCATAGCGGAAAATACAGGCCCTCCGCCTCGGCCGCCTCATGCAGCCGGGTCAGCACCACGCCCGCCTCGGCCACCACCAACCGCGCATCGGTCCGCACTTCGCGGATGCGATTCATCCGCTCCAGCGACAGCATCACGCCACCGTCCGTCATCGTGCCGCCCACCAGCCCGGTATTGCCGCCCACCGGTACCACCGCCAGCCCGTGCTTTGCTGCCAGCCGCACACAAGCCGCCACCTCGGCCGTATCCGCAGGCCTCAGTACGCACAGCGGGTGGCCCTGATACTTGCCCATCCAGTCACGGGCATAGCGCGCCACATCCGCCCCGGTCAGCACATGACTTGCGCCGACAACTGCCGCAAAATCCGTCAACGCATTCATTCGCCACTCCCTTTGCCTTACAACATCACAGACTTGACCCATCGCACCGATCTTGCCAGCCTCTGACATCAACCGTTCGCCCCAGGAGCCACTGCCATGCGCCACGTTTTTTGCCTTGCCGCAACCCTGATGCTGACAAACCTGCCCCTGCTGCCGCAGGCCGTGGCCGCACAAGACCTGCCCCAACCCACAGCAGGCACCTACACCATGGATCTGTCGCACACCCGCTTGCTGTTCCGGGTCAGCCACATGGGATTTCCCACTACACTGCGATGTT
>JANNNF010000492.1:0-7289 GCA_031398405.1 Rhodobacterales bacterium
GTTCATGTTCGGTTTTCCTTGTTTTCAATCATTGTCGCGGGACCCACATGGATCACGCGTTTGCCAAAATTTTCGCCCCGCAGCAGGCCAATGAAGGCCTGCGGGGCCGCCTCCAGTCCTTCGATCATGTCCTCAACGTACTGCATCTTGCCCGCCGCCAGCCATGCGCCCATCGCTTTGGCAAACTCGGGGTAGAGGTACCCGAAGTCCTGAAAGATGATAAATCCGCGCATTGTCAGTCGCTTGCGCAGGATCTGTCCCATAAGCCAAGACATCCTGTCTGGCCCTTCGGCCATGCCGGTCGCGTTGTATTGTGAGACAAGGCCGCAGACAGGCACGCGGGCGGCGGTGTTCAGCAGCGGCAAAACCGCGTCAAAAACCGCGCCGCCGACATTTTCGAAATAGACGTCGATGCCTTTGGGTGCCGCAGCGGCCAGTTTTGCAGCAAAATCGTCGGATTTGTGGTCGATGCAGGCATCAAACCCAAGCGATGCCACCGCATAAGCGCATTTGTCGGCCCCGCCTGCGATGCCCACCACATGGCAACCCATCAGTCGCGCAATCTGGCCCACCGTCGCCCCCACAGGCCCGGTTGCGGCGGCCACACAAACCGTCTCGCCGGGCTCAGGCACCCCGATCTGGGTCAGACCCGCCCAGGCTGTGAAGCCCGGCATCCCCAGAATGCCCAGCGCCCAGGACGGATGCGCCATGCCTGGGTCGAGCTTCGTGACGCCTGTGCCATCTGACAGGGCATAGTCCTGCCAGCCGTTGAAACACAGCACCCGGTCGCCCGCGGTAAAGGCCGCCAGATGCGATGATACCACTTGCGCAACCGTCCCACCCTCCATCACACCACCAACCGCCACTGGCGCGGCATAAGACGGCGCATCGCTCATCCGGCCGCGCATATAGGGGTCCAGCGACAGATAAACGGTGCGCAACAGCATCTGACCCGGCCCCGGCACTGGCACTGGGGCCGCTTCAAGCCGCAAAGTGGCGAGTGTCGGCTCGCCGTTCGGGCGCTCCGCCAAAACGAACCGGCGGTTTTGAAGATCGGTCTGCGGCATCATCAACTCCTACTGAACATGGCGGTTATCTGGCACGGCGTGCCCGTTTCTTGGACCGCTGAACGGCGAGCCGCCACCTCACCTTTGGAAAAACCGCGCCCTTTCATGTCTCGTCGGCTGGATTTGCCGGGCCGTAGTGGCGTGCAATATCCGCCTCAAACGCCGGGTCGATCTGCCGTGCGCGGTCATATTCAGGACTGGTGCGGATAAGATCTCGCGTAACGCTCAGATAGATCAGCTGCTCGGTCCAGCGGATAGATTGCGTTGATCGCGGCGAGATCAGCACGTCTTTTCCCTGCCACCAGTTGCTGGTATTGACGATCAGATAGCGCAGCGACCAATCGGTATCCTCGATCAGCACATCCGAAAGATGGCCAATATCGCCATCCGTGGCATGGATATGATAGCCGGTGATCTCAGCCACACTGCGCAGGTTAGCGTCTTCATTCTGACGCGCTATCTGGGCGATTTCGTTCTCTCGCCGTTCCATTTCCAGACTGGGCGCCATCGGCACCATGCCACCCCAATAGGCAAAACCGCTCATGTAAAGATCGGTCCCCCAATACGGACTGAAGCCATAATAGTCATAGGCGCTGGATTCGAACTGCCGCGACACTGGGCGGTGGGTGTCAACATCCGGGCTGCCTTTGACCTGCGCCATTGTCAGGTTGACCGGGAAGGTGCGCGCCTCTGCATTGGGATGCCCAAGTG
Source organism: Rhodobacterales bacterium (assembly GCA_031398405.1). Classification (GTDB taxonomy): domain Bacteria; phylum Pseudomonadota; class Alphaproteobacteria; order Rhodobacterales; family Rhodobacteraceae; genus JANNNF01. The sequence goes on from JANNNF010000492.1 coordinate 1,779, forward strand.
CAGAGGCAGGGATCAGAACGCGGTGATCCGTCCACCAGTTGCCGGTTTCCACCACAAGCCATCGCACTGTCCATCTGGAATCATCAAAGAGCAGGTCAGTCACTGTCCCCAAAGTACCATCAGTGGCCTGCACGTCGTAACCAGTTGTATCTGTTGCCTTGATTAACATGGTTCAACTCCTTTTACGCGAAGCGCGGTGTTTGCGGGGTCGGCCTATTGATCGTGCCTCTGCGGCGGCAAAGGCAGTTCAGCGTCCAGACCTGCGTCAACGCAGTATGCCCAACTTCGTTCCACACTGTGTTGATGCAGATTGGTCTTGACAGCACAACAGATTGGCCTGCGGGCCCGCAGAGGCCAGCAAGGGGAACCCCAATCCTCTCCAGAGCGTTAACCTTCGTTGATCTTCATGAAGGGGGAATGACCATGCCTAAAAAGAATCCCGACAATCCGGCTGACGACACGAAGTTCGATGTTCAAGCCGAAGCTCAAAAGCAAAAGATGAATCTGGCGGCAACAAAACATGCCGGTAAATCAAAGGGCAACACCGAGCCCAATGCTGGTGGCGAGAACCGGGAAGCGGGCGATCGCAAAGCGCGCATGAATGACCGGGCAACAAATGGTGGAGAATGATGTTAGCGTTGTTTCACCGGAACATCGTGTGCGGCAGCTGGGTGATTCGCGAGTCGTTTACTTGACTTGAGTTCAAATTTGAAAACCGGTTAAAAAACGCTACCTGAGAGGGGGCAAGCAATGGCAATTGCCAAGAACACAATCTGTGTATGGTACGAGAAGGACGCAGAGGCTGCGGCCCGCTTTTACGCCGAAACCTTTCCCGACAGCGCCGTCAGCGCTGTCCACCTTGCCCCGAGCGATTTCCCGTCCGGTAAAGCTGGCGACGTGCTGACGGTTGATTTCACTGTTGCCGGGATTCCCTGTCTCGGCCTGAACGGTGGCACCGCGTTCAAACACAGCGAGGCATTTTCGTTCCAGATCGCCACCGACGACCAGGCCGAAACCGACCGCTACTGGAATGCCATCGTGGGGAACGGCGGACAGGAGAGTGCCTGCGGCTGGTGCAAAGACAAATGGGGCATCTCTTGGCAGATCACGCCCCGCGCCTTGACCGAGGCGATGGCCGCTGGTGGTGTCGAGGCAAAACGTGCGTTCGAGGCAATGATGAATATGAAGAAAATCGACGTCGCAGCGATTGAGGCGGCCCGGCGGGGCTGACTGCCTTGGCTTTGAGAAAAAGATATCTGGACGACAATTCAAGCCGGGCTTGCCTTCCAGAAGGCTAAGGCGCAACGGATGGGTGGCTTTGCCGGGGTGGATTCCGAAGTAGGTGGGGTCCACCACGTCGATCTGATGGCTTTCGCATACCGGCTCAGCCCCGCATTGGCAGCCTCTGACTGCAAACCGTCAGCGGTTCACGCCCCTATTACATGATCGATGGTGCCGCTCAGGCACCGAAAGGCGCACCCAAGCCAACGGTGCTGATCAAGGGCGGCTTCGCCCCTGATGGACGACGCGACTGTTGGAATTGGTGAGGATCCGCGCCAAAAAAGTCGATACTTCCTTTCGCCCGCTACTGTTCTGCAATGGTATCGATTTGTCTTTTGTCCAAGATGTGTGTTTCCGTAGCCTTTGAACTAGTGTTTACGATCCACTGGCCCAAATACGCAAGAACAGCTAGCACAAATGACTGAAAACTTAGTAAAAACAAGCGTTTCAACGGCTCACCGCCTCTCTGTCGCCCCGATGATGGATTGGACGGACAGGCATTGCCGCAGCTTTCACAGGCTGATGACGCGACGGGCGATGCTTTATACGGAGATGGTGACGGCGCCTGCAGTGATCCACGGGCCGAAGGATCGGTTGTTGGGGTATTCCGAGGACGAACATCCCGTAGCCCTGCAGCTTGGCGGGTCTGACCCGACGGAGCTGGCACAGGCGGTTCGAGCGGCGCGACCCTACGGTTATAATGAGATCAACCTGAATGTCGGCTGTCCGTCGGACCGGGTGCAGTCGGGCTGCTTTGGCGCAGTGCTGATGGAGCGGCCCGCGCTGGTGGCGGATTGTGTCGCGGCGATGATGGAGCAATCGGATGTGCCGGTGACGGTGAAATGCCGGATCGGGGTAGATGATCAGGACCCCGCACATGTACTGCCCGATTTTCTGGAAAAGGTGTCAGCGGCGGGTGTTACTCATTTCATCATCCACGCCCGCAAGGCCTGGCTAAAAGGTCTGTCCCCAAAGGAAAACCGCGAAATCCCTCCTTTGGATTACCCGTTGGTTCTGGCGATGAAACAGGCCCATCCGCACCTTACGATCTGCATAAACGGTGGAATCAGCAGTCTGGATATGGTGCAGGGCCTTTTGAACCAAGGTCTGGACGGAGTGATGGTGGGGCGTGCCGCCTATCACGATCCGGGGTCAGTGCTGGTGGGGGCAGACGCCTTGTGGGGTGACGGGCCGGGCTTGGATGCTATGGCGGCGGTGGATGCGTTTCGCCCCTACATCGCCGCGCACTTGGCGGCAGGCGGACGGTTGCACCAGATCACCCGACATATGCTGGGGCTGTTTGCGGGCCAGCCCGGGGCGCGTGGCTGGCGGCGGGTTTTGTCAGAAGGCGCAAGTCGGGAAGGCGCGGGGTTGGACCTGATCGACCGCGCCCTTGCCAGCCTTCAGGCCAGTGCGGCCTGACGCGGGATCAGCCGCGACAACCCAAAGGCCAGCACACCGCAGACGGCAATCGCGGCCTGCATCGGTACCACGGTGCCATCCAGAAACGGGCCGGCTGCAGCCACCAGCACACCTGCTGCCACCATCTGCATGGTGCCGCCAAGCGAGGATGCGAGGCCTGCGTTGGACCCGTGATCCTCCAGCGCCTGCACTTGGGCGGTCGGCAGGATCAGACCCAGAAACATGTTGCCAACAAACAGCGCTGCGATGGTGACCGGTAGGTTGGCCATGCCTGCCAGGCCCAAGCCGTAACCCACCACGGTTGCCGCCGCAAACCCGGTAGTGGCAAGGCTGATCATCCGCAGCGTACCCAACCGCTGTGCCAGCGGCCCGGAAAATTGCGAGGCTGCAAAGAAACCCACAGCGTTCAACGCAAAGGCTAATGAAAACTGGGTGGGGCTTAGGCCGAACTGGCCGGTATAGACAAACGACGCGCTTGCGATGAACACGAAAAAGCTGGCAAAAGCGAAACCCGCAAGGAAGGTCATAACCATAAATCCCCGGTCGGTCAGCAAGGCTTTGGTGCCCGCCCATGTGGTTGCCAGATCAAACTTCTGCCGGTTTTCCGGGGTCAGGGTTTCGGGCAGTGCGAACTTGATCAGAAAGAAACTAAGGGCGGCCGCCAGAAGCAGCGCCCAGAAGATCAGCCGCCATGTGCCGAACACCAAAAGCGCCGACCCCGACAGCGGGGCCAGCAGCGGGGATACCGCGATCACGATCATGATGGTGGACATCATCCGTGTCGCCGCAGGGCCGGTTGCAAGATCACGGATCACTGCGCGCAACACCACCATGTTGGCCGCACCGCCAAGGCCCTGAACCAGCCGCCCGAAGATCAGCCACCCGATACTGGGAGCCACAGCACAGATCACCGTACCCGCCATGAACAGGCCGAGGCCCGTGTACATCGGCGGCTTGCGCCCGGCCTGATCGGCCCAAGGCCCGTAGGCCAGTTGCGCCAGACCGAAAGCGATGAAATAGGCTACGATCGTCCATTGCACCGACTGCATCGAAGCATGAAAATCGTTGCCGATCATTGGCATCGCGGGCAGATACATGTCGATGGCAAAGGGGCCGACAGCCGCCACCAGCCCCAGAATGACGGAATATGCAGTCAGTGAAAGCGTGCGGGCCATGGCGTGGCCTTTCTATCTGGGGTGCGGTGTGTGGCGTACCTTGCCTTGATGGCAATGAAAAGGGCCGATGCGGGCTGGCGGTTGCCGGGATGGCTGGCTAGGCTGCGGTTAACGTGTTTGCCTTATGGAGCAGCCTTGATGCCTGAATTGTCGTCGCTTTTGCCAATGATCCTTGTGCTTCTGGTGATCGGCGGGTTTGCCGGGGTCATCGGCGGGATGCTGGGCGTCGGTGGGGGCATTGTGCTGGTACCTGCGTTCTTTTACGCGTTCACCCATCTGGGCTATGGCGGCGATCAACTGATGCAGATGTGCGTGGCCACGTCCCTTGCCACCATCGTCGTCACATCGATCCGGTCGGTCGCTGCCCATCACAAGAAGGGGGCGGTGGAGTGGGACGTGCTGAAAAGCTGGGGGCCGTTTCTGGTGATCGCGGCGGGGCTTGGCGTTTATGTGGCAGCGAGGGTGTCTTCGACGACCCTGCAGGCGGTGTTTGGCGCGGCTGCGGGACTGGCTGGGTTGTGGATGGCGTTTGGCCGCGATGACTGGCGGCTGGGCCAGGCGATGCCGGGGCAGCCGGTGCGGGGGATGCTGGCATCTGTCGTGGGGTTTTTGTCGGCGATGATGGGGATCGGGGGGGGCACCTTCGGGGTTCCGCTGATGACGGCTTTCAACATGCCGATCCACCGGGCGGTTGCTACGGCATCTGGTTTTGGCGTGCTGATCGCGGTGCCGTCAGTGATCGGCTTTTTGCTGGTGAAGATCGCCGACGCCCCGCCCTATACAGTGGGGGCAATCAGCCTGCCTGCGTTTTTCATCGTCATCGGCACCACGCTTATCACGACCCCGTGGGGGGTGCGGTTGGCCCATGCGATGAACCCCAAGCCCCTGAAACGCGCCTTTGCGGTGTTCCTGACACTTGTGGCGCTGAACATGCTGCGCAAGGTGCTGGGGTGGTAACTGACTGGCCTGACTGTGGCTGGCGGCGCATCGGCTGGGACGCCCGGCTGGCGGCTTGGGCCGAGGCGGCGCTGCCGGTGGCCGAGGCTGTGATTGCCGGGTCGCCAGAACCATGGCGCTGTGGCGGTACGTGGTTTGTCGGAGTGGACGCGCTGCCGAATGATGCTGATGGGACTGTCGGGGGGGTGGCGTTCCCGTGGGCTGCGCTGCCGCTTGCGCCCGAGCCCCTACACCGCGCGCAACTGTCGGTGATCAGGTCCGGTTATCCGCAGCCATCGGCTGAAGAGACACCCTCTGCCTTCCGCTATCGCCTGACCCGTGACGGTGCCCATCTGGATGGGGTGTTGGCGGTGGGGCCAGACAAACGCCGGATGATCAAGGAACCGCACGGCTGGATAATGGGCCTGCCGCTGAATGACAGCGACGCCTCGCCGCTGGTGGTTTGGGAGGGCAGCCATCTGGTGATGCAGGCCGGGTTGCTGGCGGCATTGCGTGATGATCCAGTCGATACATGGGGCGAGGTAGATATTACTGACGCCTATAAAGCCGCCCGCACACAGGTCTTTCAGACCTGTCGCCGGGTCGCACTTTCTGTGCGCCCCGGCGAGGCCACGCTCATCCATCGCTTGCTGTTGCACGGGGTTGCGCCATGGACAAGCGAGGCGTCGGACCGGAT
>JANNNF010000546.1:0-13244 GCA_031398405.1 Rhodobacterales bacterium
CTGCAACTCGCTGATGCCGGGGCAAAGGTCACGGCGCTGGATATTTCGGGGCCCCGCATGGCGCGGGTGGCCGAAAATCTGGCACGGGTGGGCTTGGCCGCGGAACTGGTCGTGGCCGATGCGATGCAGTGGCAACCGGACGCGCCCTTTGACGCCATCCTGCTGGACGCGCCCTGTTCGGCCACAGGCACGCTGCGACGCCACCCGGACCTGCCGTTTATCAAGGACGGATCTGACTTGCCCAGCTTGATCGCTTTGCAAGCCGCCCTGTTGGACCGCGCGCTTGGCTGGCTGGCCCCGGGCGGGCGGCTGGTGTTTGTCACCTGCTCGCTGCTGCCGGAGGAGGGCGAGGCGCAACTGGCGGGCGTTCTGGCGCGGCATCCGGGATTGGTGGTCGATCCGGCTGCATTCGACGGGATTTCGCCGGATTGGGTGACGGACGCAGGCGGGTTGCGGTTGCGGCCGGATTTCTGGGCGGATCAGGGAGGAATGGACGGGTTCTTTATGGCGAGGTTGTACTTGGGGTAATGTCGGAACTGGGCGCTATATCCCCGGAAATTCATCGGCAGGTCGCCACTAAATTTTCCCCGTGGGATATTTGTCCAAGGATGACCCCAAATTTGTCAGGCCTTTGGCGGGAACATCCGGTAATACAGCCAGTCTGGCAGAAAGTTGCCGCCCCGGAACAGCCAAGAGAACACTGTCGGAAAGCTGACCTTGAACCGATCGCCGGTCATATGTTCGAACATCGCCCGCGCGGCCTCGTCCGGTTCCATCATGAAAGGCATGGCGAAGTCATTCTTTTCAGTCAGCCTTGTGCGAATAAAGCCGGGATTGGCAAGCTGCACGTCAACATTGGTGCGCCGCAGATCAGCATAGAGCGATTCCGCCAGCACCATCGTGCCCGCCTTGGACGCGGCATAGCCGATGGCCCCCGGCAGGCCGCGAAACCCTGAAAGCGACCCGGTGATCACGATATGGCCTTGGCGTTTTGCCAGCATTGCAGGCAGCACCGCGCCCACCACACGGGCACAGCCGGTGAAGTTCACGTCGCACATTGCCTCTACCTGATCTGGATTCCAGTTTTGCGCAGAAGTGGGCCAGTACACGCCAGCCAAGAAAACCACCCCGTCTATATCGCCGATCGCCGCCGCCGCCGCGCGCACGGATGCGCTAGAGGCCACATCCACCACCATCGCATTGGCGCGGCCCGGCAAGGTTTCCAGCGCGCGGTCCAGCCCTTCGGCGCTGCGGGCGGACAGGATCACCTCGGCACCGGCGCGGTTCAGGATCTGTGCCAGCGCCAGACCCAACCCTTCGGATGCGCCCACCAGCCAATAGCGTTTTCCGGCAAAATTCCTCATCCGCACCTCCTGCAACACTTGGCCCAGCACATGCTGACGGCCACGTTCTGTCAACTCTAACTTGGTGTGGCGTTGGTGCGCGCGAGCAAACCGATGGCCAACAGCTTCAAAACACAGGGCAAACCCGCATAGAGCAGCGACAACGCAGTCAGGGCTTGTGCAGAATTGGTGGTGCCAGGGGTGAAACCTGCCATTTGCAGCGCGGGCAGCAGGGTGGCGGCGGCGAGGGCCAGCGACAGTTTGGAGACGAAGTTCCACAGGCCGAACGCCGCCGCCTCCCCCCCTTGGCCCAAGGTTTCAAGACGGCGGGCGAAGATAGCGGGCAGCAGCATCAGGTCTGCGCCGAGGGCAGCGCCGGATGCCGCACAAATAAGGGCGAAAAGTGCTGTGTCGCCGGCGGCAAGAGTCAGCGCACCGAGGAAGGCCACAATGGCCAGCCCCATGCCCGCCACCAAGCTGCGTTTTTCACCCCAATGCCGCGCGGCGCGCAGCCAGAGAGGGGTAGAGGCGGCGGCGGACAAAAAGAACAGCAAGAGCAGCGGGCCTTCCATCCCTGGGGCGGAAAGGCGGCTTTCGACAAAGAACAAAAACAAGGTCGATGTCACAGCCACGGGAGCGGCGTTCAGCAGGGCGATCAGCAGCAGGCGGCGGGCCAGCGGGTCGGCCAGCACCGGGCGGAACAGGGCCAGCGGGTTTTCGGTGAGGGTGGGCGCGCCGTGGCCCCAGTTGTGGCGCATGGCGAAGGTGGCGATCAGGGCCAATAGGGCGAAACCGATGGCGAAAGCGGCAAAGGGGGTGGCTGTTATCGGCAACAATGCCACCGGGGCCACGGCCGCAGCGCAGACGCCCAGCAGCGAGCCCCCCTCGCGCCAGCTTGCCAGATGGACATGGCCATTTGGGCCAAGACGAGAGGCGAACGCCACGCCTTCGGCGTAAAAACAGATGGTGAGGAAGGAGAAGGCGGAAAACAACCCTGTCAGGGTCAGCGCGAACCATGCCAACGGCGCTACGGGCGGTGGCACCGCAAACAGGCCCAGCAGGGAGGCCGCCATCAGCACAGACGCCCCTGCCACCCACATCCCGCGCCGGGGTTTGGTGGCCTCGGCCAGCCAGCCAAGCAGCGGGTCTTGCACCACGTCGATCAGGCGCAGGGCCGCCAGCGTGACGCCGAGGGCGGACAACGACACCCCGTAGCTGTCGACGTAAAACTTGGGCGCGTGGATGTAGATCGGCAGCCCTGCGGCGGCGATCATCGCGGCGAACAGCGACCAGCGGGAAAGCGTCATGTCACGTCCTTGGACGGCGGCGTCGGGCGTCTGCGAAAGCGCACGCCCTTTATCGCCAGCTTCAACGCCTGCCAGTGGATCAGCGCCAGCACCCGGCGCGACCCGAACGGGCGGCGCAGGCAGGCCAGAAAAATCGCCCAGTTGGTCAGCGCCACCCTTGGCCCGGTCAGATTAGTGTAAAGCCCGCCCGTGGGGGTAGTATAGTCGATCCAGACGCCAACCCGGTCCAACCGGATATCAAAGCGGAACTCATACGAACCCACGATGTCCTGAAAAGGTGAGACGTGGAAGATTTTCACTGCAGTGAGACGATCTTGCGCGGTGATCGGGCCATGATCGGCCCTGTGCGACAGATAGCAATGCCGGTCGCCGTATGTGTTCGTGACCTCGGATATCACCGCGCGCAAATCGGACCCAGCGTAGCACAGCCAGAACGCCACCGGGTTGAACACATGGCCCAGCACTCTCGGCTGTGCCAGCAGCAGCACCCGGTCTGCGCCCGGCAGAGCATGCTGCGCCAGCACCTCACGCACCCAAGGCACGCCGCGCCCCTGCCCCGGCGCTCCGCCATGGTCAACATCCCAAACTGAAGTCAAATTGCCCCGGTTGCGGGAAAACAGGCGCGGGCCAACCGCAGTCGCCGGGTCCAGCAGCACATAATCTATCGTGTAGCGAAAGCTGTTTGCGACGACCCCTTTTCTGCCATGAAAGGTCTGGCCGCGGATCAGATCAACAGTTGTCATACAGGCTGCATCCGGCCTGTGCGCATCGCATCCACCACATCGACGGCAGACCCGATACCATCCTCGTGAAAGCCGTTCTTCATCCATGCGCCGCAGAACCATGTGTTGCGGGTTCCATTCGTCGTGCGGATGGTGGTTTGCGCGGCAAGGGCGGCCAAATCGTAGACCGGGTGGTGGAAAGTGTTCGTGTCGTAAATCTTGTCCTCTCGAATGGGGCGCGTAGTGTTCAGCGTCACAAACAGCGGGTCTTCCATCGGGATCGGTTGCAGCGAGTTCATCCAGTAAGTCAGGTCGATCTTGTCGCCCGGCCCGCTCGGCGCTTCGACATAAGACCAACTGGACCAGACCTTGCGCCGCTTGGGCATCAGGGCCTCGTCACAATGCAGGGTGGCCACATTCGGCTGGTATTTTACCGCGCCCAAGGCCGCTGCTTCCTGAGGCGATGGGTCGGACAGCAAGCCAAGCGAGATGTCGGAATGGGTCGCCATCACCACCTCATCAAACAACTCCCACTCGTTCCCCACCGCACGAACCATCACGCCACCGTCGCTGCGCTGCACCCCGGCCACAGGGGCGGACAAGCGGATATCAACGCCCTGCGCCACCAGTGCCGCCTGCAATCGGGTGACATACTGGATCGACCCACCCTGCACCGTGTACCATTGATGCTGGCCATTGGGCGACATCAGCGCGTGGTTCTGAAAGAACTGCACCAGCGCGTGGGCAGGAAACTCCATGATGCCACGGGTCGGGGTCGACCAGATCGCGCCGGAAAACGGTGTGATGTAATAGTCACGGAACCAATCACCCGTGCCAAGCGCCGTCAACAACTGGCCGATGGTCATGCCGGGCCTGGCGACAAGCGCTGCCTTGCTGTTGAACCGGTTGATATCGGCCAGCATCTTGTAGAATTGCGGGCGCAAGAGATTGCGCCGCTGCGCAAAGAGCACGTCAACCGAAGCCAACCCGTATTCCAGAAATCCGCCGCCAATGGACGCGCCAAAGCTCATGCTGCTTTTGACCACGGGCACATCGAGCGATTCAAACAGCCGCACCAAATGGGGATAGTTGACCCGATTGAATACGATGAACCCGGTATCGACCGGCTGGTCGCCCCGCTTGCCCGCCAGAACGGTGCGGGCATGGCCGCCAAGGCGTGGGTCGGCTTCAAACAGCACGACCGCGTTGTCACCCGCCAGCATATGTGCCGCCGACATGCCGGAAATCCCCCCGCCTATCACAGCAATACGGCGGGGCGAGGCGGCATGACGTTCAAACGGCATAAAGATAGTCTCCTGTAATGTAGGCACAAAGGTGGTACGCACGCGCGGGTGCCTTGGATCAGGCAAAGGTGCGTGAGAGGGCTTGTCCCACGGCCGCTGCCTTGACCAAAGCAAAGTTTGCTGCAATTTCGAGGATAACTGATCCGACAGGCGACATGCTGCGTATGTTATGCCATGATGTTTGACGCCATACACAGCGATTATACGGATGCAGCCGTGCCACCGCAGCGCTATCGTGCAGTGGCATTCATGGTTCAGCGCCGCAACAAGGGCTTTCGCTTGGCACCAAACGGGACGGAAACAGACTGGGCGGCCCTGATGATCCGGGTGCGCGACCATCAGGACAAGGCGGCTTTCGCCGCACTTTTCCGGCACTTTGCCCCCAGGGTGAAGTCGTTTCTGATGCGGTCAGGCACTCCGGCGGCCTTGGCCGAAGAATGTGCGCAGGACGTGATGGCGACGCTGTGGCAAAAGGCGCATCTGTTTGACGAAAGCCGCGCCTCTACGGGGACTTGGGTGTTTACCATCGCCCGCAACCGCCGCATCGACGTGGCCCGCAAGGCACGTAGGCCAGAACCCGAGGATCTGGATTGGGGCCCTGCACCTGAGGCAGATCAGGCCGAGGTGATGGAAGCGCAACAAGACACTGACCGGCTGGGCCGCGCCATGGCGGACCTGCCGGAAAAGCAGCGCGCGTTGATAGAGCGCGCATATTTTGGCGATCTGTCGCACAGCGAGATTGCCGCCGAAACCGGGCTGCCCTTGGGCACCATCAAATCGCGGATACGGCTGGCGCTGGACCGCTTGCGCCATGCCATGAACGAAGGACAAAGATCACGATGACGATTCGCCACCATCTTTCCGATACGCTGCTTATGGCCTACGCCGCAGGACAACTGCCCGAGGCGTTCAATCTGGTTGTCGCCACCCATCTTTCGATGTGTGACGATTGCCGGGCGCAGGCGGCAAGTTTTGACGCTGTGGGTGGGGCGCTGATTGACTTGTCAGGCGAGGCTGAAATGTCTGCTGGCTGTCTGGAACTGGCCTTGGCGCGCATAGATGGGCTGGCACAGGCCACCACCCGTGCACCCGCCCGCCCTGTCGGAATTTTGCCTGCGCCACTGGTGGATTATGTCGGTGGCGATCTGGGCCAGGTGAAGTGGCGTTCGCTTGGCATGGGGGTGAAGCAGGCGATCCTGCCCACAGGCCGCGATGCATCGGCCCGGTTGCTGTATATTCCCGCGGGGCGCGCGGTGCCTGACCACGGCCACCGGGGTTTGGAACTGACGTTGGTGCTGCAAGGTGCCTTTTCCGACAGCAGCGACCGTTTTGGCCGCGGGGATGTGGAAATCGCCGATGAGGATATGCAGCACACCCCGACGGCAGAGGCCGGGATGGACTGCATCTGCCTTGCGGCCACCGACGCCCCGCTGCGATTTACCGATATGCTGCCACGGTTGGTGCAGCCGCTGTTCCGCATTTAGGGTCGCAAACTTCAGGCCAACATTTTCACCATCGTTATCGCGGCCGAAAACCCGAACATATGGCGGAACAGGCCCAGACGTTCAGTCCGGGTGGCGACAAAGCCCAGCCGATCATACAAGGCCCGCGCCCGCCAATTGGTGTCCACCACATCAAGACGGATGGACGCATAACCCCGGGCCTGCGCCTCGGTGCACAGCGCGGCCACCAGCGCAGTGCCAACTCCAGCCCCGCGCGCTTGCCGCGCCACGCAAATGCCGTCTATCAAGAAACGGTCGTTGTCAGTCTCATGAGATAGCCACCATAGCGCCGCCGCGCGCCACTGGCTGCCCCACCAGCCATACACGGCCCGCATATCGGCCATCTCCCCCCCCGCGAAACTGCCATGGATGGATTTGAACCCCGCCAATCCCAGCAGATCGCCCGACGGGGACAGCGCCACACAACAGTGATCCTCCCGGATCACCCGGGTCAGAAACCGCAACGCCAGGTCATCCGGCCCCAGCACTTGCCCCAGTTTACCGCCAAACGCCTGCCAATACAGGCGGGCCGCGTCGGGGCGCAAAGCCGGTGGCAAGCCCTGACGGATGGTTGGCACCGTCCCGGTCAGGGTCAATTCGCCGGTAGTGGTGCGACCGAAGCCTGCTGCGCCAGCAAAGCACTGTGTTCGTCAGCATCATCATCGTTGATGACGCGGGTCTTGACGCCGGGCAGCAGTTCGAACTGTTCGGAATACTTGTTTGGATACCAAGTTTTGCGTAGCCCCTCGAACCCCGGCACGCCGGACAGGATGTTTGATATCGAGTTGGCGCATTGCGCCTGCGGCACCGCCCCGTACGCCTTGGCCCGTGCGATGGCGATATTGGCTACACTCGTTGGCACCTCAACGGTCTGTTCCACCACGCGGAAAGTTTCACGTGCATGATAGTCGATGTACATGGCCACGGCCTGATTGGTCATGCCATAATGCACGTCGCCCTGTTCCGGGATACTGCGGTTGAACCAACTGCCTGCCGGGTCAAACATCACACGCTCTGACCCGTTGATCAGCAACCCCGAATGGGCACCAGACCCGTTGCGGGTGCTGACCACAGTAAACAGCGTGATTGACGACGGCCCCTCGGCAGTAAAGCGGGCGGCCTGCACCTCGGCGTCAGAGGCAAAATCCTGGTTGATGCCAGCACAAGCAGTCAGGCTTAGAAAAGCCAGCAGGCAAAGAACAGTACGGAACATCGGGCCTCCGGGGCGCTTTATGGTCTTGCAGTCAGGATCAGGCAGGCAGGATCAGGAGTTTGCCAGCGCCATAAAGATAAGGATTCCGATAGAGATGCCCGCACCCCAAGTGGACAGGCGAATGAACCCGGCAAAGGTTTTCTCTTGGCTACGAATGTCCATGCTGCCGTGCTTGTGTTCGGGGGTATTGTGATCAGCCATTTTCAGATTCCCATGTCTTGCGTTGCTTTTGCCATACCTGATTCATTCCGGCCTGTCACGGGTGCCAATCCGCAGAACTTGGTCAAACAGAGGCATCTCCGCCTTCGCCACCCAGCCAGCCACCTGCTGTCCCGGTCGCCATGCGAAACCCGATCCGCCGGGCGGGTTCTTCGGCAAGGTTTGCCTTGGGTACTGCCCGCAAGACCACCGACAACTGGCTGACATGCTGGATCAGTTGGGTTTTCGACCCATCCTCGTCACGGCCGTAGAAGGTGATGATGTCAGGGTCAAAATACCCCAACCCCTCAATTCGCAAAACCCCCGCCTCGCCACCTGCAAAGCCCATGGCGATTTCATCACTTGCCGCCAGTTGGGCTTCAAAATTGCGGATATACAGCACCAGCCGATCATGCGCCCATGCAGCGGGGCTTTTCGGGGGGTCTGCCTGTTTTTCCACCATCGCCCCTACGCCCTTTGCCATAGCCACGCGCCATCAGGAGTCAGAGAACGGGAAACCAACCCGCGCCGCAAGAGGGTGTTCAGATGTGCCACGGCCTCAACCAACGCCATACCTTCGGCAGAACCATCAATCTCGCGTTTGAACAGGGGGACAAAACACTGGCGAGTGACACGGGGTGTTTGCAGATGATCCAGCAGGCGGATCAGCGCGCTCTCATGATTCTCGATCATCTGGGTCAGGCGAAAGGGCAACCCGGTGAAGGGCAGTTTGTGGCCGGGAAGGATGAGATCTGCCTGCCGCGCATGGGGCATGAAGGCGCGGCAACTGTCCAGCCATTCGGTCAGCGGGTCGGCCTCGGGTTCAGTCGGGTAGACACCGATGTTGGCGGAAATCCCCGGCAGCAACTGATCACCACCCAGTACGATGCCTTCGGTCCACAGCGTTGCATGCTCCGGCGCATGGCCATGACCGATCCGAACCGTCCAATCCCTCCCCGCCGCGTGGAAACTGTCGCCTTCCGCAATCCGGGTAAAGGCGGGCGGCAAAGGGGCCACTACATCGGCAAAATTGAACGGACGATCAGTGGCCCGCTTATGCAAAGCCTGCTCTGACAGGCCGGCCCGGCGGTAAAACTGCATCGCTTCGGGTGTGGCCGTGGACTGTACATCCAGACATAGCATCCGCGCGTAAAGCCAGCTTGTTCGGGTGGTGATCAATTCCGCCCCCTGCGCCTGCAACCAACCCGCAAGCCCGATGTGGTCGGGATGGTAATGCGTAACCAAAACCCGGGTGATCGGCTTGGCTCGCAGTGGTCCGTCGATCAGCGCCTGCCAAACCGCCCGCCCCCGCTTGCTGTCAAACCCGGTATCCACCACGCACCAGCCATCGCCATCATCCAGCGCAAAGATGTTCACATGGTCCAACTGCATGGGCAGCGGCAGGCGCATCCACAAGATGCCATCGGCGACCTGAACCGCCTGCCCTTCGACGGGCGGGTCGGTAAAGGGAAAGCCGATAACATCATTCACGCCGCCAGATCCTCTGCCGACAGCGCATACAGGCCTGCCGCCCCTTCACGCACCTGTGCCAGCAGTGCGGCATGTTCCGGCAGCAATCTCTTGATCGCAACCGCCGCCAAGGGTTTGCGCGCGGCATCGGCCATCGCGGCCTTCAGGTGGAAATGCCCGCTCAGCACCCGTGCAAACGCGCGCAGGTAGGGCACGGCGCCGGCGAAACGGTCGTTTACATCCTGCGCCACAAGTGCTTCGGTCGCCTCGCGCAGCGCCTCGGCGGCTGTCCAGACATCGCCTGCAAGGTCGGGCATCGTGGCGCGGGCGGCGTGGGCTGCCTTTTCCACTTCGTCGATCAGGCGGAACGCGGCCTCGCCGCCGTCCATCATCTTGCGCCCCACAAGGTCCATCGCCTGAATGCCGTTGGTGCCTTCATAGATCGTCGTCACCCGCACATCGCGGGCAAATTGCGCGGCCCCGGTTTCTTCGATGAACCCCATGCCGCCATGCACCTGCACGCCAATATGGGCCACCTCGTTGCCCACATCGGTCCCGAACGCCTTGGCAATCGGTGTCAGCAACGCCGCCCGCGCCAGCCACTCCGCCGAGCCCGTCGCACGCGCCATGTCGATCGCCACCGCACATGACAACGCAATTGTACGGGCTGAAAACGTCTCGGCCTTCATCACCGCCAGCATGCGGCGCACGTCGGCGTGGTCGATGATTGCCCCCGCTCCGATGGCTGTTTTGCCTTGCTTTCGGTCCGTTGCATAGGACAGCGCAAGTTGAAACGCGCCTTCCGCCACACCCACGCCTTGCACTGCAACCCCAAGACGCGCGTTGTTCATCATGGTAAACATCGCGGCCATACCTTTGTGCGGCTCGCCCACCAGCCACCCTATGGCCCCATCATACTGCATCACCGCCGTCGGGCTGCCGTGCAGGCCCAGCTTATGTTCCAGCGACACCACGTTCAGGCTGTTGCGGCGGCCCAGGTTGCCCTCTGCGTCAGGAATGAACTTTGGCACCATGAACAGGCTGATGCCCTTGGTGCCTGCCGCCGCATCCGGCAGACGCGCCAGCACCAGATGACAGACGTTCTGGGTAAAGTCATTGTCGGCCCAAGTGATGTAGATCTTTTGCCCCGTAACGGAGTAGCTGCCGTCGCCCAGGGGTTCCGCCTTGGTCCGCAAGGCACCCACATCAGACCCCGCCTGCGGTTCAGTCAGGTTCATCGTGCCGCACCAATCGCCTGAAATCAGCCGGGGGATGTACAGCGCCTTGATGGCATCGGATGCATGATGTTCCAGCGCCTCGATCTGCCCTTGCGTCATCAGCGGGTTCAATTGCAACGACAGGCAGGCCGAGGCCATCATGTCATTCACCGCTGTTGCCACCACCATCGGCAGCCCCATGCCGCCGTGATCTGGGTTGGCCGACATGCCGACCCAGCCGCCGTCCACGATTGCGCGGTAGCCGTCGGCAAACCCGGGCGAGGTGCGCACCACCCCATTTTCCAGCCGAGCCGGGTGCTTGTCACCATTGCGTTGCAACGGGGCCAACACGTTTTCGGCCAGCCGCCCGGCCTCTGACAAGATCGCATCCACAGTATCGGGGGTGGCATCGACGAAAAGGTCAGTCGCTGCGACCTGATCCAAGCCGACAACATGGTCGAACAAAAAACGGAACTCGGACAGGGGGGCGCGGTAGGGCATGGGAATACTCCGGTTTTGTGGCGCAACTCTTGGCAAAACGGGCGCAGTCGCGTAATCGCAATAACATCAGGCTATCTATCCTACCCCGTGCTTCAAGGCCAACGCTGCGTCACATGATCACCGAAACCCTGCCTTCTGATGCCACGGGCCTCGCCCGCGCTGCTGCCCTGTTGCGTGACGGCGGGCTGGTCGCCTTCCCGACCGAGACGGTCTACGGCCTTGGCGGCGATGCCCTTTCCGATCTGGCGGTGGCACGGATCTTTGACGCCAAGGGACGGCCCAGGTTCAACCCGCTGATCGTTCATGTGCCGGACCTTGCAGCGGCGCATCGGGTGGCGAAGTTTGATGACAGGGCCTTGCAGGTCGCCGCCGCTTTCTGGCCGGGGCCATTGACGCTTGTGTTGCCGGTAAGAGATGATGCCGGCCTGTCGCCGCTGGTGACGGCGGGGCTTGATACTGTGGCGGTGCGGGTGCCCGCGCATCCTTTGGCACAGGCTCTGTTGCGCGCCTTTGGTGGGCCGCTGGCAGCCCCTTCCGCCAACCCGTCAGGCCGGGTGTCGCCGACCCGCGCGGACCACGTGACTGCCGCTTTGTCAGGCCGCATTGCCGGGGTGCTGGATGGTGGCCCCTGTGCTGTGGGCGTCGAGTCCACCATTCTAGGGCTGGACGGCCCGCCCACCCTGCTGCGGCCCGGTGGTGTCGCAATAGAAGCGTTAGAGACCGTGTTGGGCCACCCGCTGCACCACGGCGGCAATGCAGAAAAGCCCAACGCGCCGGGGCAGTTGGCCTCACACTACGCGCCGGGGGCGGCAGTTCGGTTGAATGTTTCGGCCCCTGAAGCGGGTGAAGTGTTCGTCGGCTTTGGCAATATGCCGGCCGATCTGTCGCTATCGCCAAGCGGTGATCTGGTGCAGGCCGCAGCGGCCCTTTTCCATACTCTGCGCGAGGCGGACCAGATCGCCGGGCCGCAAGGCCGCATTTCGTTCGCCCCGATCCCGGAACATGGGCTAGGCCGCGCCATCAATGACCGATTGCGCCGGGCTGCGGCCCCCCGGTAGGGGGGGCCGCCAACGACGATCTTACGCGCGCGCAGGGATTTTCAAGCCAGCCTGCACAGCAGGCCGCGCCAGAAATCGTTGCAGATAGGCCGGAACATTGGACAACTCATCCCAGCCGGTGATCCCGCCCACCTTGTAGAAGTTCAGGAACGTGTTCAGCCACGGCCCAATTGCGATGTCGGCAATCGAATACTCGCCCGCGATCCAGTCTTTACCAGCAAGCGCACCGTCCAGAACCTTCAACAACCGCGCTGCCTCGGCCCGGTAGCGTTCTTTCGGCCGGGGATCTTCAATATCTTTGCCAGCAAACGTGTGGAAATACCCCAGTTGCCCGAACATCGGACCAAGCCCGCCCATCTGGAACATCAGCCATTGCAGCACTTCGTACCGGTTTTCAGCAGGCAGCAGTTTCCCTGTCTTTTCTGCAAGATAGATCAGCATCGCCCCGCTTTCGAACAGCGCCAGCGGTTTGCCAGCCGGCCCGTTCGGGTCGATCATCGCAGGGATCTTGTTGTTCGGGTTAAGGCTCAGGAATGCCGGGCTCGTCTGGTCATTGGTGGCGAAATCCACCAGATGGGCGTCATAGGCCAGCCCCAATTCCTCCAACGCGATGGAAGCTTTCACCCCGTTGGGCGTGGTCAGTGAATACAACTGAATGGCCGCAAGATTGCGCGGCGGCCAGCGGTTGGTGATCGGAAAATCGGCGAGTCCAGTCATTTGCGCATCCTTCTTCTGTGTTGTGTGGCAGATAAGCACAATTTCCCCGTGAAAAAGACGTGCCTTTCGTGCATGATGATAGAGCGCTTGTGCGCTGTTGCATGGCAATCCGCCACATAAGGTGGAGCCAACAAGGGGAACGTGAAATGATTCAAGAATTCAAAGACTTCATTGCCAAGGGCAATGTGATGGACCTGGCGGTAGGTATTATCATCGGGGTGGCGTTTACCGCCATTGTCAGTAGCCTTGTGGGCGATCTGATCAACCCGATCATCGGTCTGATCCTGGGGGGCATCAACTTTTCGGACATGTTCCTTGATCTGTCCGGCACCAACCCTGCATCTTTTGCTGCGGCCAAAGAATCGGGTGCTGCGATTTTTGCTTACGGCGCGTTCATCACCGCCGTGATCAATTTCCTGATCATCGCGTTTGTGGTGTTCATGCTGGTCAAGGCTGTGAACAAGTTGAAAGGGCCGGTCATCGTGCCCAAGCCGGCACCCGCTGGTCCGACCGAAGTAGACCTGCTGAAAGACATTCTTGCCGAACTGAAAAAGTAAGGCTTACGCGCCCCCGGACCGCTGTTCGGGGGCGCGCACTTGCTACAGCGTCAGCGCTTCGACTCCTGTGATGCTGGGCATGCCAAGCGCCACGCCCACCGCTGCATAGGTCAGATGCCCGGCATGGGTGTTCAG
>JANNNF010000037.1:0-8081 GCA_031398405.1 Rhodobacterales bacterium
GCGCAGCGCCCTTAACTCCTCCAATCCCGCACGGTGATTTTCAATCTCAGACAGTCCCGCCGCCGCTGTCTCGCGCGAGCTCTGTTCGCTTATCGCCCTATCCAAAATCCCTCGCCGCAACCCCCGCGCCTTCTCCTGCGGTTCCGGTGCGTAAACCACCGTTACCGGCTCCTGGCCCACCTCGGCCAACCGCGCGCGTGAACGCCCGCAGCACCGCGTTGATCCGCGGCGGATAACCTGTCCCCATCGCTGCACCACATGGACGTCGAGCCGGAATTTGACCGGCACTTTCCGCGGGGGCCCGACGCCAGCGCAAGATCTTCCCACCCCGTCGGATTCCTCGCCTACCCGTTCAGCCCCCCTGCGCAAACCGTCCTCAGGCCCGCGCAGGCTGGTGGCGAGGGGATGATACGGTGCGCGCGGAAGCGGGGTGGCCGTTCGCTTGGTCGTGCGGCAATCTCCTGTTGCCCGCTAAGGCTGCCGCAAAACCCTGAAAGTTCGGTTAATGCCCGGCCGCGCAGGATCGCGGTTTTTATCTAAAGATACACTGCGGGTTCGCTGGGCCGCCTTTACAGTGCTTTCCCCGCCAGCAGCCTTGGCAGATCGCCAGACAACCCGGCCGCCTGCCGCATGAATCTCCGCCGCAAACCCGGCATCGCAGAAACCACACCCATTCCCAGATCGCGCCCCAACCTTAGAATTGGGTTATCATTTGAAAACAAACGGTTCACCGTATCCATGCCCAGCGCCAAGGCCGTTGCGTCAAACCGGCGCCATGTCTGATACCGGACCAGCACATCCGGCGCGCCGATATCTTCGCCGCGCCGCTGTGCGTCTACCAAAACCTGTGCCAGTGCGGCCACATCCCGCAACCCAAGGTTTAGCCCCTGCCCCGCAATCGGATGCACCCCATGCGCCGCATCCCCCACCAAGGCCAGTCGCTGCGCCACAAACCGTTCGGCCAGCGACAGCGACAGCGGATAGGTAAACCTGTCGCCTGCAAGGGAAATTTCGCCAAGAAAGTCGCCAAACCGAGGCCGCAATGCCTCCAGATATTCCTGATCAGGCAGGGCCTGGACAGCCGCCGCAGCCCCTGCTTCCTCGCTCCAAACGATCGAAGAATGATGTCCTCCGGCCAGCGGCAAAATCGCGAAGGGCCCGGAAGGCATGAAGAATTGCTGCGCGATCCCTTGATGGTGGCGTTGATGGTGCACCGCCGTCACCAGCGCCACCTGACCATAGCCCCACCCCACCCGGCCAATTCCCGCCCGCACCGCCGTGCCAGATCCCCGCCCGTCACAGCCCACCAGAATCCGGCCCAGCACCACCTCGCCCGAGGCCAGCGTGACCGTCACACCCTGCCCCGTAACCTCTTGCGCCACAACGGTTTCGCCCGACAACAAGGTGATCCTGGCCTCCGCCTCCATCGCCGACAGGAACGCCGCATAGAGATGCCGATCCTCAACCATAAAGCCCATCGGGCCTTCCTCGATCTCATTATGATCAAAGTGCAAAAAGAACGGAGCGCTTCCCTGACCGGCCAGCCCGTCTGACGCCTTGATCTGCAACATCGGTTGCGCCAAAGGCCCGACTGCGCCCCAGACCCCGATCATCGACAGCAGATTTTTCGATGCAATCGCAAGAGCATAGGCTCGCCCGTCAAACCCACGTACAGCCCGCGCTGGCGCGGGGCGGCTGTCAATCACGGTCACCTGAAACCCGGCTTGCGCCAGTGCCAATGCCAAGGCGGGGCCGTTCAGCCCGCCACCTGCAATCACGATATCTGCTGTTTTTGTCATGCCCTACGCTATCGCCAACCTTGCGGGATTGTCCATGTGCCGATCCGCCGCTACCCTCGCCAAAACTGGGGGAATGGCATGAGCAATCTGTGGCGAAACATGACAGCAGCGGAACTTGGCCGGGCCATCGGGGCAGGCAAGATCAACCCGGTGGATCTGCTGGAAAGCTATCTTGACCGGATCGACACTCACGCCCTTTCCCCCCGCATCTACGCCCGCACAACCGCCAACAGGGCAAGAGGCGAGGCGATGGGTGCAGCAACCCGCGCGCGGACCGGCAACCGCCACGGGGTGCTGGACGGGGTGCCCGTAAGTTGGAAAGATCTGTTTGATACCGCAGACATAGCGACCGAGGCAGGCTCTGCCCTGCTGCGCAACCGCATCCCCTCGCGGGACGCCGATGTGGTGGAGGTTGCCACCGCGCAGGGCCTGATCTGCCTTGGCAAAACCCATATGTCGGAACTGGCGTTTTCCGGACTGGGTCTGAACCCCATCACCGCCACACCGCCTTGCCTGAATGACGAGGCGGCGGTGTCAGGCGGGTCGTCCTCGGGCGCTGCGGCCTCGGTCGCGTTTGGGCTGGCCCCGGCGGCCATCGGGTCGGACACCGGCGGGTCGGTGCGGATACCTGCGGCGTGGAATGATCTGGTCGGGCTGAAGACCACCTCGGGCCGTCTGTCGACGCGTGGGGCGGTCCCCTTATGCGAAGCCTTTGATACCGTTGGCCCTTTGGCCCGCACGGTTGAAGATTGCAGCCTGCTTCTGGCCGCGCTTGAAGGCCGCCGCCCCCCCGATCTGGGCGGGTCCGACCTGTCTGGCCTGCGGCTCGCCGTGCTGGAAACCGTGGCGCTGGACGATCTGCGTGAAGAACCGGGTGCCGGTTTTTACGACGCTCTGCCCCGCCTGACCCGCGCCGGGGCTGCTGTGATGCCACTTAAAGTCCCGCAGGTGGCCGAGGCGATGCGTTTGGCCGCTGTTCTGTTCACGGCCGAAGCTTATGCGATCTGGAAGCCCACCATTGAGGCCGCACCGGACAAGATGTACCCCCCTATTCTGGAACGGTTCCGATCAGGCGCAACCGTGACGGCCGCAGACTATATCGCGGGCTGGCGGCGCCTGCATGTCCTGCGCGCGCAATGGGCGCAGGCGACGGCCGCGTTTGATGCGGTCATCCTGCCCACTTCGCCGATCCTGCCGCCCAATGCGGCCCGTTTGCAAAGCGACAATGACTATTACGTCGCCGAAAACCTGCTGGCCCTGCGCAATACCCGCATCGGCAACCTGATGGATCAATGCGTGCTGACCCTCCGCACCAGCCAACCGTCTTGCGGGCTCAGCATCATGTGCGCGCCAGGGCAAGAGGATCGGTTGTTGCGGATAGGCATGGCCGCAGAACGGGCGCTGCACTGACGATGCAGGCCACCCCAGATGATGGGCTAAAAAGACACAATCGCCCAACCCAACCCCTACACCTTGCTGGCTTTTTGTGGACCCTCGCTCGATCTGTGGCTAGTCTGGTTTGAAACGGGGCGCAACGACCCTGAACATGAGGCAGTAATGGCGTTTCCAGAGCGGTTTTCGAACCTGCCTGACTATGCGTTTCCGCGTTTGCGGGCGCTGCTTGACGCATATGCGCCGGGCGGGCCTGCGATTGCGATGACGATTGGCGAGCCCCGCCATGCGATGCCCGATTTTGTCGGGCCGATTCTTGCAGCCAATCTTGCGGGATTCGGGATTTATCCGCCCAACGATGGCAGCCCCGAGCTGCTGGCCGCGATTTCCGCATGGATCGCGCGGCGCTATCGCGTGGCAATGCCACTGGACGGGATCATGGCGCTGAACGGCACCCGTGAAGGGCTGTTCAACGCCGCCGTCGCGTTGTGCCCCGAATCCAAGGCGGGCAAGACGCCGGTGATCCTGATGCCTAATCCCTTTTATCAGGTCTATGCCGTGGCCAGCCTGACCGTGGGGGCGGAACCCGTTTATGTTCCTGCAACCGCCGCCACAGGGTTTCTGCCTGATTATGCCAGCCTGCCGACAGAAATTCTGGACCGCACCGCCATTGCCTACATCTGTTCCCCCGCCAATCCGCAGGGCGCGGTTGCCAGCCGCGAGTATCTGGCCGATCTGATGGCCTTGGCCGAAAAACACGATTTCCGCATTTTCGCTGATGAATGTTATTCCGAGATCTGGCGTGACACGCCCCCCCCCGGAGCGTTGCAGGTGGCACAAGAGACCGGGACCGATCCTGAACGGGTGTTCGTCTTTCACTCGCTTTCCAAACGGTCGAACCTGCCGGGAATGCGGTCTGGGTTTGTGGCGGGTGGTGTAGAAAGCATGGCGCGTATTCGCAAGCTGCGGGCTTTTGCCGGGGCGCCTTTGCCCTTGCCAATTCAGCGGGTGTCAGAGGCCGCTTGGGCGGATGAAGCGCACGTCGATGCATCACGCGCGCTGTATCAGGAAAAGTTCCGCGTCGCCGATCATGTTTTTGCCGGAATGCAGGGCTATCAAAACCCTGAGGGCGGGTTTTTTCTGTGGCTGCCGGTGCCCGACGGCGAGGCAGCTGCGGTAAAACTGTGGCAACAAACCGGGGTTCGGGTGCTGCCCGGGGCCTATCTGTCGCGGGATGTGGCCGGGGATAACCCCGGGGCTGGATATATAAGGGTCGCGCTTGTGGCCCCAAAAGAAGAAACGCAGCGCGGGCTGACCATGCTCCGCGACTGCCTATACGATTGAGGACAGGGCAGATGGCATCCTATCAGGTACGGCAGCGCGACCCTTTGGTGGACCAATCCACCGCAGCCATGCTGGAACGCCGGGGGCGTGAACTGCTGGGCGTCGCCCTGCTGCTCGCAGGGCTCGCCTTTGCGGCCATCCTGGGCAGCTATTCTCCAGAAGACCCCGGCTGGATGGTGGCAACGGATGAGCCAGCGCAGAACCTGCTGGGCCGGTTTGGGGCGGCGGTTGCGTCCACGCTGATCATCATCGTCGGCAAGGGGGCCTGGGCGCTGTCGTTTGTGCTGATCGCCTGGGGTTTGCGCTTTGTGCTGCACCGAGGCGGCGAACGTGCTGTGGGCCGGGTGATTTTTGCGGTGATCGCAGTGGCCTTGGCGTCGGTTTACGCGGCAACGCTGGTGCCTGCTGCCGGGTGGCCCCATTCGTTTGGGCTTGGCGGATTGTTTGGCGATACGGTGCTGGGTGCATTGCTGGGCGTGGTGCCGGGCGAGGCGGGCATCGGGCTCAAGCTTTTGTCGTTGCTGTCGTTCTTTGCCCTGCTGGCGATGATGCTGTACGTGACGGGTTTTGACGTGGTGGAACTGCGCTCGGTGCTGCGGTTCTTGCTGCTTGGGGCCGTGATGACCTATTCGATGCTGCTTGGCGCGCTTGGCAAAGGCGCGCAGAGCACGGCACAGGCCGCCCGCATGGTGCAGGACCGTCGCCGTGCCGCCGCAGATGCAGCCCCCGACTGGCAACCCGAGGCGATGCCCACGACGCCCACGATGGCCGCCGCTGCCCGTCGCATGCCACCTGTGGTGTCCAACGGGGCCGAGTTCGCACCCGAGCCTCTGCGCGCAGCCCAAGCCTGGAACGCGCCGTCCACCCTGCGGGCCGAACCGCGCCAGTTTGTGGCGCAGCCCGACCTGCCCAAGGAAAAATTGGGCTTTCTGGCCCGGATGCGCCGGGTGGTGGACCCAGAACCTGAACTGATTGAACCGACGCTGTCCTCGCACGCCTATGACGCCGAACTGCCGACCGAAGACCGCATCAAGGCCCGCATCACCGATGTGATCCGCTCTCGCGTGCGCCGGGGTGGGCCGGGGGCGGATGCCGGGTTGTCGGTGGTGTCGGCGGCGGTGGCCAATGCCCGGCGTGAACCGCCCTTGGCCCGCCTGCGCGGCCCGCAGCCCCTGATCGCCAACACCAACCCCGCCGCTCTGCCGCCCGTGATGGCGTGCGCGCCAGTGCCGATGCCTGAACCAGAATGGCAAGACGACAACATGTTCGTCACCGACCCCGACGATGATGCGTGGGAGGACGAACCGCTTGCAATCTATGCCCCCCCCCCTTCCCTGCCGCGCGTGACTGTGCCAGACCGCCGGCCGGTCGTGCAACATGTGGCGAAAAAGCCAGTGGCCGCCTCAACCCGCGCATTGGCAGAAAGCCAGCCCCGCCTGCGCTTTGACGACCCCGCCCCCGCCTATGAACTGCCGCCGCTTAGCCTGCTGACCGCAGCCAGCACCGTACAGCGCAACCAAGTGTCGGACGACGCGTTGGAAGAAAACGCGCGCATGCTGGAATCGGTGCTGGAGGATTACGGCGTCAAAGGCGAAATCGTCAGCGTCCGCCCCGGCCCGGTCGTTACCATGTACGAATTGGAACCTGCGCCGGGACTGAAAGCCAGCCGGGTGATCGGGCTTGCCGATGATATCGCACGCAGCATGTCGGCGCTGTCCGCCCGCGTGTCTACCGTGCCCGGGCGTACTGTCATTGGCATTGAACTGCCCAATGCCACCCGCGAAAAGGTGGTGCTGCGCGAAATCATTTCCGCCCGCGACTTTGGCGACAGCAACATGCGCCTGCCGCTGGCCTTGGGCAAAGATATCGGCGGCGACCCGATTGTGGTGAACCTTGCCAAGATGCCCCACCTGCTGATCGCAGGCACCACGGGTTCGGGCAAATCGGTGGCGATCAACACCATGATCCTCTCGCTGCTGTACAAACTGTCGCCCGAGGAATGTCGGTTGATCATGATCGACCCGAAAATGCTGGAACTTTCAGTTTATGACGGCATCCCGCACCTGTTGTCGCCCGTTGTGACTGACCCCAAAAAGGCGGTTGTCGCCCTGAAATGGGTCGTGGGTGAGATGGAAGAACGCTACCGCAAGATGTCCAAGCTGAACGTGCGCAACATTGACGGCTACAATGGCCGCGTGCGTGAATCGCTGGAAAAGGGCGAGATGTTCAAGCGCACCATCCAGACCGGTTTTGACGAAGACACCGGCGAGCCCGTGTTTGAAACCGACGAATTCCAGCCCGTCACCATCCCCT
This sequence comes from Rhodobacterales bacterium, assembly GCA_031398405.1. Taxonomy (GTDB): domain Bacteria; phylum Pseudomonadota; class Alphaproteobacteria; order Rhodobacterales; family Rhodobacteraceae; genus JANNNF01. Next base: position 6,849 of record JANNNF010000037.1, read on the forward strand.
ACATCGTGGTGGTGGTAGACGAGATGGCCGATCTGATGATGGTTGCCGGCAAAGAGATTGAGGCCTGCATCCAGCGCCTTGCCCAAATGGCGCGGGCATCCGGCATCCACCTGATCATGGCCACACAGCGCCCGTCGGTCGATGTGATCACAGGCACGATCAAGGCGAACTTTCCGACCCGGATCAGCTTTCAGGTCACCTCGAAAATCGATAGCCGCACCATTCTGGGTGAACAGGGCGCCGAACAGCTGCTGGGCATGGGCGACATGCTTTACATGGGCAACGGGGCGAAAATCACCCGGATCCATGGGCCGTTTGTCAGCGACGAAGAGGTTGAAGAGATCGTCAACCACCTGAAATCCTACGGCCCGCCGGTCTACATGTCCGGCGTCGTCGAAAGCCCGGAGGATGAGCGTGACAATGAGATTGACGCCGTCCTTGGCCTGAATTCGGAAGGCGACGACACGCTTTACGATCAGGCCGTCGCCATCGTGGCACGCGACAGGAAATGTTCGACGTCCTACATCCAGCGCAAGCTTGGCATCGGCTACAACAAGGCCGCCAAGCTGGTCGAGCAGATGGAAGATCAGGGCGTCGTGACCCGCGCCAACCATGTGGGCAAACGCGAAATCCTGGTGGAAGAGCGGTAGTCCGCGACCCCACGAACCGTCGGCCCGCGGCCAACACCACCGAATCGGTTAGCGCGGCTTAACCCTTTCTGCTGTCATATTTCTTTGACGGTAAAGGCAAGACCGGCTTGATCGCCTCTGCGCGCAGGCTGGAACTGCCGGGAATCTGGCCTTTCCGGGGCGCAAAGGGGGCTGGTGCCTCAAACCTGCTTGAAAAATGTTGCAATCACGGGTTGCGGGTTCATATTAGCGGTTGAGCCGACAAGCGTTTGGGGACGTAAATCGGTGAAGACTTGGCCTGCTGGGGGTGCTGACGATCATGGCCTTCGACAAATCATCGGTTCCGGATCAAGACACTGATCTTGATGATGTCCTGCAGCCTGGAACGTCGTTGTCGCATGGCCAATACCATATCGCGTCCTTCCTGCGGGCTGGCGGCTTTGGAATCACCTATCTGGCGCGCAACAGCTTCAACCGCGATGTCGTGCTGAAGGAATGTTTCGTTCCCGCCTTTTGCAGCCGCAGCCAGACCGCCGTCCGCGCCCGGTCCGAAGCCAGCAAGGCACCCATGCAAAAGGCCATCCGGTCGTTTCTTGAGGAAGCC
>JANNNF010000049.1:0-7073 GCA_031398405.1 Rhodobacterales bacterium
TCCATCGCCATGGGCCACCCGCTGGGTGCAACCGGAGCCATCATCATCGGCACCTTGTTGGATGAATTGGAACGCTCGGGCAAAAGTGTGGGCCTTGCCACATTGTGCATCGCGTCCGGCATGGGGGCCGCGACGATCATCGAGAGGGTCTGACGTTGCGCAAGCCTGTTGCACCCTGTATTGACGCCGCGGCAACGCCTGTGGCAGGCGCTGCGGTGGCCATTTCCTATGTGATGGATAGGCGTGCCAGGGGGCAAAGAGTTGTTCAACGAAATGCAGGAAATGCTGGAACGCGCTGCCATGGCAATGCTTACGGGCCGGACAGACGAGCTCGCGCAGCGTTGCCACTATCCGATGGTGGTGCACTCCGCCGACCGGGTACTGCCGTTCCAGACCCCGCAAGATTATGCGGCTACACTCGCCCATGTCGGCACACTGATGCGCGACAGTCACAAGGTCACGGCGATCACCTCTCGCCTGCGCAGCATCGAAGTGCCACGCTGCGGACGCTTTCGGGCGTTTGCACGCATGACCTGTCACTTCGGCAATGGCTGCGCACCGCAAACCACAGACGTGACCTACTTCTGCCGGCTGACGGGCAGCGAGATCAAGGTCGAGATGGTGGAAATGGATTGCGCGCTGCTGCCAGACCAACCCATTCGCGGGCGGGTGGCCTGACGACCGGCATCCCCATGCCGTTGATTTTCAACCGGCAGGGGGGATGCGATGAAGATTGATCTCGCCGATGTTCCGGTCAAATCCGGGACCATCTACCCTGCCCCCTATGATGCCGAAGTGGTGGGTCGCACCTCGTTGCGCTTGGGTCAGGCCGGGGGGCTGACGCAGTTTGGCGTCAACATCGTGATCTTGGCGCCCGGGGCCAAATCATCCATGCGGCACTGGCATCTGCATGAGGATGAGTTTGTGATGATGCTCTCAGGCACCTGCACCATGATGCTGGATAAAGGGCCAGTGCTAATGGCCACAGGTGATTGCGCGGCCTTTCCAGCAGGCGTGCCCGATGGGCATTGCTTTGTAAACCACACCGAGGATGAGGTGAGGTTTCTGGTTGTGGGCAGCAAGGCCCCGCAGGAAACCGCGACTTATTCAGATATCGACCTTCAGGTGCATCAGACGGGCGGAGCCAGCCGCTTTACCTACAAAGATGGCAGCGACTGGGTGGGGCCGCGATGATCCTGCGCCAAGGCCATATTGCCTGCGATCCTCGCGATGCGTCCGAGATGGGGGCGCTAGACCAAATCATGCTCTCCGATGCCGGGGGGCTGACACAAATTGGGGTGTACCTCGAAACGCTGCACCCCGGCGCGCAAAGTTCGGATCGGCACTGGCATGAGGCCGAAGACGAATTGCTTTACGTTCTCTCGGGCGAAATCACCGTCACTGACAACCACGGCCCGCATCTGCTGACCGCAGGCGATGCAGTCGCCTGGCCACATGGCGCACCAAATGCGCATCATGTGAAGAACCTCGGGGCCAGGCCCGCCAGCTATCTGATCCTTGGCAGCAGGGTCGCCCGCGACATCTGTCACTACCCGGACACAGGCCGCAGGCAGGTCAATCTGGACAGCGCTTGGCAGGTCGAAGACAGCGGGGGAAAAATCCTGCGCAGCGGCGATCTGCCGCCTGAGCTGCTCAAGCTGCCCGCCGTTTGGGGCACCCCCTATGATGGCAATGACGCAAGCCGCATCCTGTGCGCTGCCGACCGCAAGTGGGTGTCCGACGGCCCCCAAACCCACCCCGCCCTGGGCGAAGCGCTTGGCCCCTATGCCCATTGCATTCTTGGCACCCCCGGCGGTTTGTCTCAGTTCGGCATGCATCTGGAACGCCTGCCACCCGGCAGCCAGTCGTCCTTCCGCCACTGGCATGAGGCCGAAGATGAGATGGTCTATGTCTTGTCTGGCCACCCCACCCTGATCGAGGATACACGCTCCATCCTCGCGCCCGGAGATGCCGCCGTCTGGTCTGCGGGCAGGGCTGTCGGTCATTGCCTGCGCAACGATACCGCCGAAGATACCACCTATCTGACCATTGGCACCCGCTTGGCTGATGACCGCATTCATTACCCGGATCACGACCTGATCACCCACAAAAACGGCCTCGCCCGACGGTATACCCATGGCGATGGCACCGATTACCGGAGGAAAACATGACCGATTTCACCTACACCGTTGACGCAGATGGCGTGGCCACAATCCTGTGGGACGTGCCCGGAAAGTCCATGAACGTCATGTCGCGCGAGGCGTTCGCCGTGCTGGATGGCATGATTGACACCGCCCTTGCCGATGCGGGCGTAAAGGGCGTGATCATCACCTCGGGCAAGAAGGATTTCGCCGGCGGCATGGACCTGAATGTAATCGCCAAGTCGATGAAAGACGGCGGTGCTGCGGGCGTGTTTGACAGCGTCATGTCGATGCACAAGGTGCTGCGCAAGATCGAACGCGCGGGGATGGACGCCAAAACCCTGAAAGGCGGCAAACCCATTGTTGCGGCCCTGCCCGGCACCGCCCTTGGCATCGGGCTGGAACTGCCGCTGTCTTGTCACCGCATCATTGCCGCCGATAACCCGCGCGCCAAGATCGGTCTGCCCGAAATCATGGTCGGCATCTTTCCGGGCGCAGGCGGCACCACCCGCCTGATCCGCAAAATGGGCGCGATGATGGCGGCCCCCTTCTTGCTTGAGGGCAAGCTTTCTGACCCCAAGGCTGCGAAATCAGCTGGGCTGATTGATGAGGTGGTGGCCCCTGACCAGTTGCTGGCACGGGCCAAAGAATGGGTTCTGGCCGCAACCGACGCCGATCTGGTCAAACCTTGGGATGCCAAGGGCTACAAAATGCCGGGCGGGTCGCCCTACCAACCTGCTGGTTTCATGACCTTTGTGGGGGCTAACGCCATGGTGCATGGCAAAACCTATGGCGTCTATCCGGCGGCCAAGGCATTGCTGGCGGCAGTCTACGAAGGCGCGCTGGTGCCGTTCGATGTGGCCCTGAAGATTGAGGCGCGGCACTTTACCTCTGTCATGATGAACCCGTCATCCACCGCGATGATCCGCAGCCTGTTCATCAACAAAGAGGCGCTGGAAAAAGGCGCCAACCGCCCCGGCGTGGCCGATCAGACGGTCAAGAAAGTTGGAATCATCGGGGCTGGCATGATGGGCGCAGGCATCGCCTATGTCAGCGCCAATGCCGGCATAGAGGTGGTGCTGATCGACGCAGCCCAAGACTCGGCAGACAAGGGACGCGCCCATTCCGCAGATTTGCTCGATAAAGGCATCCAGCGCAAAAAGGTAACAGCGGAAAAGAAGGCCGAGGTGATGGCCCGCATCACCGCCACAACCGACTATGCGGCCCTTGCGGGCTGCGATCTGATCGTCGAGGCGGTGTTTGAGGATATGAAGGTCAAAGCCGACGTCACCGCCAAGGTAGAAGCGGCGGTTGGCCCGGACTGCATCTTTGCGACGAACACTTCGACCCTGCCCATCACCGATCTGGCGAAGGCGTCCATGCGCCCCGCGCAGTTCATCGGCATCCATTTCTTCAGCCCGGTGGACAAGATGATGCTTGTGGAAATCATCCGGGGCAAAGCAACCGGGGATCTGGCCGTGGCCAAGGCGCTGGATTTCGTTCGTCAAATTCGCAAGACGCCTATCGTGGAGAACGACGCGCGGTTTTTCTACGCCAACCGCTGCATCATTCCCTACATCAACGAAGGCATCCGAATGGTCGCCGAAGGGGTGGAACCCGTGATGATCGAGAACGCGGCAAAGCTGGTGGGCATGCCCCTGGGGCCGCTGCAACTGGTGGACGAGACCTCGATTGATCTGGGCGTCAAAATCGCCAAGGCCACCAAGCTGGCAATGGGCGATGCCTACCCCGACGGCGCGGTGGACACCGTGCTGTTCGCGATGGCCGATCAGGGGCGTCTGGGCAAAAAATCCAACGCTGGGTTCTATTCCTATGACGCGGCGGGCAAACGGATGGGCCTGTGGGACGGGCTGGAGGCCGCCTATCCGGTGACGGATGCGCAACCCGAGTTGACGGACGTGCAACACCGCCTGTTGATGGCCCAGGTGCTGGAGGCTGTGCGCGCACTGGAAGACGGCGTGTTGACCGACATCCGCGAAGGCGACGTGGGGGCCATTCTGGGCTGGGGGTTTGCGCCGTGGTCGGGCGGGCCTTTTTCCTGGCTCGACATGATTGGCGCGGCAAAGGCGGTCGAAATTTGCGATGGGCTGACGGCGAGCCATGGCCCACGGTTTGCTCCCCCGGCGCTGTTGCGCGAAATGGGCGCCACGGGTCAGACCTTCTACGGTCGGTTCGCAGCGCAAAAGGCGGCATAGAGTGTGGCGGCGGTGGGGTTTACCTCGCCGCCCCATCGTCAAACTCATAGCCAAAGCGCGCGATATCGGGCGCGCAAGCCTCGGCCACCACTTCAGCATCTGCGCAGGAATAATACCTCCGCCAATCGCGTGCCCGGTCTGACGCGTTCGCATGACCCAACGTCAGGCGAAACCCCAGATGCGCCTCAAACGGGGCGATATCTGCGGCCAGATGTTCCAGCCGGATCAGGCAGCTTGCCCTTTCGACCCCTGCTCTGTCTCGCAGGTAGGCCGCATAGGGCCACAGCCGCAGCGCCGTCAGCGTATGGGGATGGTTCAGAAACCCGCTGAAATCATGTGACTTTGCCAACCCCACGGCCGGATGCGCAAATCCCTGCATCCGCAGCCAGTGGTAGTAGCTGACCATCCGGTCCCACGGGTTGCGAACCAGCGCCACCGTGAAAAACCCGGCCACCTCGGCCTCTGTCACCACCCCCGCAATATCGGCCAACGTGGAATGTTTCCACAACCGCCCCGCAGACACCACGCCGTGCAACCGCCCCCTGCGTGCGCGCGCCTTCGGCGTGTCGCCAATCAGAATGTCATCCTTCGCCGCCCGCGCCTCCAGCGCCAGACTCAACGCCGTGCCCCCGGTCTTCGGAATATGCACAAAAATAAATCTGCGCGCGCGTGAGATGATCATCGCTGCCGCCCCCGATTGCTCTTTCCCCCAAAACTCCCGCCGAAGGCAGGACGTTCCGCGCGGAGTATATGGGAAAACAGCACCTGCAAGGGATCAGACCTTGTTTGGCGGGTCGCGCCCTTCGTCATAGGCGATCAAGTTGTCCACCGCCATCAGCCCCATGCCAATGCGCACCTCCAACGCCGCCGTGCCCAGATGCGGCAGCAGCGTGACGTTTTCCATGGCGCGCAAGGCAAGCGGCACTTTGGGTTCAAATTCATATACATCCAGCCCCGCGCCGGCGATGGCCCCCGCTTGTAACACGGTGATCAGTGCCACCTCATCCACCACATCGCCCCGGCTGATGTTGACGAAAATGCCGGTGGTTTTCATCGCAGACAGAGTTTCCGCATTGATCATGTGATGCGTTTTGGGCCCACCCGGCACGGCGACCACCACGATATCGGCCCCCATCACCGTCGCCAGATCCACTTGGCGCGCAGGCACGCCCGCATCCGCAATGGGTGAGCGATTGGTGAACAGCACCTGCATCCCAAACCCGGCGTGACAGCGCCGCGCAATCGCCTTGCCGATCCGGCCCATCCCGATGATGCCCACCGTTTTGCCGGACAGATGCAAGCCCAGCATCTGCGTCGGATGCCAGCCTTCCCAGCCCCCTGACCGCAACAACCGCTCACCTTCCCCTGCGCGCCGCGCTGTCATCAGCATCAGCGTCAGCGCGATATCGGCGGTGGCATCGGTCACAGCACCCGGGGTGTTGCTGACCGCAATGCCCGCAGCCGTCGCAGCGGCCACGTCGATGTGGTTATAGCCTACCCCGAAATTCGCCAGAAGCTTTGCACGTGGTTTTGATACATCGGCAAACACTTCAGCCAGATAGCGGTCCCCAAGTGTGGGCAAGATGAGATCATACCCGCCCAAGCTGGCGCGCAGTTCGGCCGCGGTCAGGGGCAGCGTTTCCGCCCGTGCCGTCACGTCAAAACGGGCTCGTGCGGCGGCCATAACTGCGTCAGGCAGCGGCCTCGTGATCAACAGGGTTTTCAAAACATGCGTCCTCCGGTTGGGACAGGGTGATCAGGGGCCAGCAGCACAACCTCGCCATCGGCATCGGGCACGCCCAGCACCAATATCTCGGACATGACCTTGCCGATCTGGCGGGGCGGAAAGTTGACCACGGCCAAGACCTGCCGCCCGATCAACCCTTGGGGTGTATAGTGGCGGGTCAATTGGGCCGACGACCGCTTTTCCCCCAGATCGCCACCAAACTCGACCCACAGCTTGATCGCAGGCTTGCGGGCCTCGGGAAAGGGTTCGGCACGGGTGATGATGCCGACGCGGATATCCACCGCCATGAAATCATCGTAAGTGATCATGCCCCCAGCTCCCGTCCCCTGTCGGTTGCGGCCTTGACGGCCCGCGCCAGCAGCGGCGCAAACCCCGCGTCCCCATCCATCAGCACCGCCAAGGCCGCAGCCGTCGTCCCACCCGGCGAGGTCACATTGATGCGCAATTGTGCTGCTGGCTCGGGCGACTGGAATGCCAGCTCGCCCGCCCCGCAGACCGTAGCCCGCGCCAACTGCATCGCCACACCGGGGCTAAGCCCCTGCGCAACACCCGCCTGTGCCATCGCCTCGATCAGGTGGAACACATAGGCCGGGCCAGACCCGGACACCCCGGTGACCGCGTCGATCTGATGCTCTCCGTCCAGCCGCACCACCTGCCCCACGGCGGCCATCAGGGCATGGGCAAGGTCCAGATCCCCGTCAGACGCGGCCGCGTTGCCGCAGATCGCCGTGATGCCCCGCCCGACCATGGCCGGGGTGTTCGGCATGGTGCGCACGATCGGCGTCTGCGCGCCCAGGACCGCCTCAAAACTCGCAATCGTGGTGCCTGCGGCAATCGACACAAACAGCGTCTTACCGTTGCCAAGCGCCTGCAACGCAGGCAACGCCGCCCCCATCATCTGCGGCTTGACCGCCAGCAGGGCGACCGCAGGGCTTGCCGGGATGCCATCGTTCAAATGCACGCCCGAGG
>JANNNF010000073.1:0-13456 GCA_031398405.1 Rhodobacterales bacterium
GCTTTACGCCTACCGCGCTGCGTTTGACCGCCGGGTGTTGGCGATCATGTTGCCCGCAATGACACTGGGGGTGGGGCTGGGGTGGGCCACGGCGTCGGTGGTACCCGAGGCCATGGTGACGGTGCTTGTCGGGGTGATTGGGCTGGTGTTCGCTCTGAACCTGATCTTGCGGCGCAGGAATGCGTCAGAGCCAATGGCGGCGGCAGTAGCACCGGGGGTGTTCTGGGGGGCCCTCACCGGGTTTACCAGCTTTGTCAGCCATGCGGGCGGGCCGCCTTATCAGGTCTATGTGCTGCCATTGCGCTTGAGCAAGACCGTGTTTGCAGGCACGTCAACCATCGCCTTTGCCTATGTGAATGCGATCAAGCTCATCCCTTATTATTCCTTGGGCCAGCTGAGCATCGCCAATCTGACGGTGGCCGTCCTGCTGATGCCAGCGGCGGCGATTGCGGTGTTTGTGGGGGTACGGTTGGTGAAATGGTTGCCCGAGGTGCTGTTTTTCAAGGCAGTTACATGGGCGCTTTTGCTAATATCGGTCAAGCTGATCTGGGACGGCATCGCAAGCGGGCTCTGATGCAAAAGGGCGCCAGATGGCGCCCTTTTCAGTCAAACAGGTGGACAGGTTTCAGGCCTTGTCCACGCCTCTTTTCACAGAATCAGCTGCATCCTTGATGGCATCCTTGGTCTTGCCAACAACCTGCTGGCCTTCGCCCTTGCGTTCCTGAGCAACGCCTTCGGCGTGCAGCTTTTCGTTGCCAACCATTTTGCCTGCGGCTTGTTTCACATTACCCGCAGCCTCATTGGCCATGCCTTTGATCTTATCACCGGAGCTGGACATCTTAGGTTCCTCATCGTCATTACTGTTGCAGATGTCCTAACAACGCAGGCTTTGACGGCTTGGTTCCGGGCCTTACATCTTTTTACAACCAGATCAGGCCGGTTCACCCTTGGCTGGTAATTCTTCAGTGACAGGGTCAAATCCTTCGCCCGAGGCCACAAGGCACATCGCACCATCGGGCATCGTCACCGTAATGGTCCAAGTGCCGGACGCTGAACTGGCGAACAACTCCATCACCGAGTTGTTGGCGGCAATCCCCATTCCGCGCCGGGTTTCCGCGTATTTTTCGGCCAGCGTGGCCAGCACGGCATCGCGCGGGCCACAGTGCGGGGCCGCCTGAACGGCTTGTGTGGCCAGCAGCACACCACCAAACCCAAGTGACAGGGCAAGCATCATCTTTGTCATCGTCATCCGCCTTTCTGTCGGCGCAAGGGGCTGCGCCTGTCGGGCAAGGCTGCGCCCTAAGTCTCTGCAAAAGGGTTAACGCGGCGGGCACTCAGGAATTATGCGCGTGCCGCAGAGAATTTCTGCAATGCAGCAAATATAGCCTTGATGAAAGTACTGCAAAAGTACATTCAAACGTAATATTATTGCGAATGGAAGAATCATGCTGCGTCCGTACCGCTCTGCCCTTTATATCCCCGGGTCCAAACAGCGAGCGCTGGAAAAGGCGCGCGATCTGGCCTGTGACGCGATCATCTTTGATCTGGAAGATGCGGTGACAGCCGAGGAAAAAGTCACGGCGCGCACCGTTCTGGCCGACACATTGCACAGCACCGACTACGGCATTCGCGCCCGGATTGTGCGCGTCAATGGGCTGGATACCATTTGGGGCTGTGACGATTTAGCGGCTTTTGCAGACCATCCGGGGGTGGACGCGCTGCTGATCCCCAAGGTGAACGGCCCGGATGATCTGGAGGCGGTGGCGGTGATGGCACCGGGTAAACCCTTGTGGGCCATGATGGAAACCTGTGCGGGGATGTTGAACGCAAATGCCATAGCGGCCCATCCGGCGTTGCAGGGGATGGTGATGGGGACCAATGATCTGGCCCGCGAACTTGGCAGCCGCCCCCGTGCTGACCGCCTGCCGTTGCAGGCCAGCCTTTGCCTATGCCTGCTGGCGGCCCGTGCGCATGGCAGGATTATCCTTGACGGTGTGTATAACACCTTCAAGGATGAGGCCGGCTTGCTGGCCGAATGTGTGCAAGGCCGTGACCTGGGGTTTGACGGCAAAACCCTGATCCACCCGGCGCAACTTGCCATTGCCAATGCGGAATTTGGCCCTTCGGCGGCGGAAGTTTCCCTCGCATTGCGTCAGATAACGGCGTTCGAGGCAGCGACTGCCACCGGGCAGGGGGTTGCGGTGGTGGACGGGCGCATCGTGGAAAACCTGCACATCACCAGCGCCAAAGCGGTGCTTGATATGGCGCAGGCGATTGCGGACCGGTCAGTTTGACGGCAGGGTGACCGCGCAACAGCGACCTTGAAGGGGCAGCCACATGATATTTCTGATAGCAGGCATGGTGATCTGGTGGGGTGCTCATCTGTGCAAGCGGCTGGCCCCGGGCCTGCACGCCCAACTGGGCGACAAATCGCGCGGCATCATCGCTGTGCTGGTGGTGCTCTCGGTGGGGCTGATGATCTATGGCTACCGGGTGTCAGAGCTCATTCCGGTCTGGTCGCCGCCTGCGTTTCTGACGCACCTGAACAACCTGTTGATGGTGCTCGCGTTCTATCTCTATGCCTCCAGCGGGGCCAAAACGCGGATCACCCGCGTCATCCGGCATCCGCAACTGACGGCGGTAAAAACCTGGGCAGTGGCGCATCTGCTGGTTAACGGCGATGTGGCGTCGATCATCCTGTTCGGGGGGTTGCTGGCTTGGGCCGTGGTGTCGGTGATCGCGATCAACCGGGCCGAGCCTGTGTGGACAAAGCCGCCGATTGCTCCGGCGCGCAAAGAGGTGACGGCGTTGGTGGCGACGCTGATTGTGGTAGGGCTGGTCATGGCCATCCACAACTGGCTGGGCGTACAACCGTGGAGCTAAGCTGATGAAGTTATACCGGTTTTTGTCAGAGGATGACACATCTGCTTTTTGCCACAAGGTGTCTGACGCGCTGAACAAGGGGTGGGAACTGCATGGTGGTGCGACCTACGGCTTTGATGCGGCTCGCGGTGTGATGCGCTGCGGGCAGGCGGTGGTGAAAGAAGTGCACGGCGACTATGCGCCAGACATGAAGCTGGGCGAGGCGTAGGATGGGCAATTTGCCCATCTTTGGCTGGCGGCCAAATTTTGATTTAAGGAAGGATGGGCAAATTGCCCATCCTACGGGGCAACAATGAAGACCAATGCAGGGCGGTTTTTTGAGGATTACACAGTCGGACAAACCCTGATCCATGCCGTGCCGCGGACCGTGTCGGGTGGGGAACGCGCGCTTTATCATGCGCTTTACCCGGCCCGACATGCGATTTATTCGTCAGATGAATTTGCCCGTGCCTGCGGTCTGCCTGCATCTCCGATCGACGATCTGGCGGCGTTTCATCTGATTTTCGGTAAGACTGTGCCCGACGTCAGCCTGAACGCAGTGGCAAACTTGGGCTATGCCGAGGGCCGCTGGCTTGCCCCGGTCTATCCGGGTGATACGCTGCGGGCGCAAAGCGTGGTGACCGGGGTCAAGGAAAACTCCAACGGCACGTCGGGCGTGGTGTATGTGCGCACCACCGGTCTGAACCAACGGGATCAGGCGGTGCTGAATTATGTCCGCTGGGTGATGGTGCGCAAGCGGGATGCAGCGGCTGTGGCGGCTGTGCCTGCAGTGCCAACGTTGGCAAAGGTCGTGGCCGCGCAGGCGCTGGTTGTCCCGCAAGGTCTTGATTTCACGCAGTACGATTTCACTATGGCCGGCGAGCCGCACCGCTGGGCAGACTATGCCGTGGGTGAGACGATCGACCATGTCGACGGTGTCACGGTCGAGGATGCCGAACATATGTTGGCAACCCGGCTGTGGCAGAACACGTCAAAGGTGCATTTTGATGTGGGGCACCGGTTGGATGGGCAGCGGTTGATTTACGGCGGTCATGTGATCTCGGTCGCGCGCGCTCTGTCGTTCAACGGACTGGCCAATGCGCAGATGATAGTGGCGCTGAACGCAGGTGCCCATGCCAACCCCTGTTTTGCGGGCGACACCATCAAGGCGTGGTCCGAAGTGCTGGACCGCGCGCCCACAACTGCGCCGGGGGTCGGGGCGATCCGGCTGCGGCTGGTGGCTGTTAAGCAGGGTGCCACCCCGTTTGCATTGCGCGGTGGCGATGGAAAGTACCTGTCCGAAGTGCTGCTGGATCTGGATTACTGGGCATTGATGCCGCTTTAAATGCAGCGACACGACAAGACACGTCTTGTTCGGGCAATCAGGTGGGCAGGATGGGAAGCAGATTTTTTGTGATCACACCCCGAAAATTCGTGATCACAAAGCTGAGAAAGTCGTAAGTTTAGCGAAAACATGCTGCACTTGCGGCGTTCAAGCGCGTGACAGTGCGGAATATTACGCTAAAACAAATCACAACAAGCCAACGCGCGTCCGGGACAGCATCGGGCCGCAGCCAGCGACAAAAGGGACATCCCATGGCTCAAGCGAAACAGGTGCAGCGCCCCCTTTCCCCGCACCTACAGATCTACCGACCGCAACTGACCAGCATCACCTCTATCCTGACCCGCATCACGGGCAACGCGATGGCGGTGACGGTGGTGCTGATCGTGTGGTGGTTGCTGGCGGCAGCGTCGGGTGAGGATTACTTCCGCACGGCCAATTGGGTGCTGACATCGTGGTTTGGCGACATCGTGCTGACGGCCTCGGTTCTGGGCATGTGGTATCACCTGCTGGCGGGGCTGCGGCATCTGTATTTTGACAGTGGGCGGGGTCTGGATGTTCCGACGGCCGAAAGGCTGGGCATCGCCTGTATCGTGGGGTCGGTGGTGCTGACCGTTCTGACCGTCATCGTGCTGTAAGGGGGCCAACATGCGTTATATGACCGACCGCAAACGGGCCGCAGGCCTTGGGTCCGCAAAAAGCGGAACCGAACATTTTTGGCATATGCAGGTGTCGTCTGTGGCCCTGCTTTTTCTGATCCCGGCGTTCATCTTTACCTTCGGTAAGGTGTTGGGTCGCAAATATGAACACGTGTTGGAATACTACGCCCATCCCTTCCCGGCGATCGTCGCCGCCCTAACTTTGATCGTCGGCATGGTGCATTTCAAGAACGGTGCCCAGGTGTTGATCGAGGATTACGCCCATGGCGTCACCCGTAAGGCGCTGATCATTGCCGCCACCTGTTTCAGCTATGGCAGCATTGCCATTGGCTTGTTTGCGCTGATCAAACTGGCGCTGTGAGGATCATCTGATGACTGCCTATCCGTATGAAGTGCATGATTATGACGTGGTTGTGGTGGGGGCTGGCGGGGCCGGTCTGCGCGCAACGCTCGGCATGGCCGAGCAGGGCCTGCGCACGGCCTGCGTGACCAAAGTATTCCCGACCCGCAGCCATACAGTTGCCGCCCAAGGGGGCATTGCCGCGTCTTTGGGCAACATGGGGCCGGATAGCTGGCAGTGGCACATGTATGACACCGTGAAAGGGTCTGACTGGCTGGGCGATACCGACGCGATGGAATATCTTGCCCGTGAAGCCCCCAAGGCGGTGTACGAGCTGGAACATTACGGTGTCCCGTTTTCGCGCACCGAAGATGGCAAGATCTACCAGCGCCCGTTCGGCGGCCACACCACCGAATACGGCGAAGGCCCCCCGGTGCAGCGCACCTGTGCCGCCGCTGACCGGACCGGCCACGCGATCTTGCACACGCTGTACGGGCAAAGCCTGAAGAACAACGCCGAATTCTACATCGAATACTTCGCGCTGGACCTGATCATCACAGATGGGGCCTGCACCGGGGTTGTGGCGTGGAAGCTGGATGATGGTACCATCCATGTGTTCAACGCCAAGATGGTGGTGCTGGCGACCGGCGGCTATGGCCGTGCCTATTTCAGCGCCACCTCTGCCCATACCTGCACCGGCGACGGTGGCGGCATGGTCGCACGGGCGGGTCTGGCCTTGCAGGATATGGAGTTTGTGCAGTTCCATCCGACCGGCATCTATGGCTCGGGCTGCCTGATCACCGAAGGCGCGCGCGGCGAGGGCGGTTATCTGACCAATTCGGAAGGCGAGCGGTTCATGGAACGCTACGCCCCGACCTACAAGGATCTGGCGTCGCGCGATGTGGTCAGCCGCTGCATGACGCTTGAGATCAGGGAAGGGCGCGGGGTGGGGCCGAACAAGGACCATATCTCGCTGAACCTGAACCACTTGCCGAAGGAAACGCTGGAACTGCGTCTGCCCGGCATCACCGAAAGCGCACGAATTTTCGCAGGTGTGGACCTGCTGAAAGAACCGATCCCAGTGATCCCGACCGTGCACTACAACATGGGCGGCATCCCCACCAACTACTGGGGCGAGGTGTTGAACCCGACCCCAGGCAATCCCGACGCGACTTACCCGGGCCTGATGGCCGTGGGCGAGGCAGGCTGTGCATCGGTGCATGGCGCGAACCGTCTGGGGTCGAACAGCCTGATCGACCTTGTGGTGTTTGGCCGCGCGGCCGCGATCAGGGCCGCAGAGGTGGTGGATCCGAAAACCGCAGTACCGCCGGTGAACCGGGTTGAAGTGGACCGCGCTCTTGCCCGCTTTGATCTGGCCCGCAATGCCAACGGGGCCATTCCGACCGCGCACCTGCGGCTGGACATGCAAAAGACCATGCAAGCCGATGCGGCGGTGTTCCGCACCGACAAGACGCTGGCCGAAGGCGTGGGCAAGATGACGGCGATTGCCGGGCAGATGGCGGATATCAAGGTGACAGATCGGTCGATGGTCTGGAATTCCGACCTGATGGAAACGCTGGAATTGCAAAACCTGATGCCGAATGCACTGGCCACCATCGTCGCCGCCGAGGCCCGCAAGGAAAGCCGGGGAGCCCACGCGCATGAGGATTATCCGAACCGTGATGACGTGAACTGGCGGGTACATTCCTTGGCCCAAGTGGACGGCGCAAAAGTCACGCTGTCCTCGCGCCCGGTGCATCTGGACCCGCTGACCAGTTTTGAACAAGGCGGGATCGAGCTGAAAAAGATCGCGCCGAAAGCGCGGGTGTATTGATGACCCGGCGCCTGATCCCCATCGCGTTGCTGGTGGCCCTTGCCGCCTGCCAACCCACGGGCAATCCGGCGCTGGTAAAATCCTGCACTGCCGCTTCGGGCTTTACGGTGCGCGCGCAGGCGGCCAAGGACGCCGGGGCTGAGGGCGACGTGCAGGCAACGCAGGCAGAGCTTGCCTTTGTCAACGCCTGCGTGTCGCGGCAGTCGCCCGGGGCTGCGGGGATGCGCAAGTGCAACCTGCAACTGGTGGGCGGCACCGGATATGGCTGCGGTGCCGCGGGCGGGGGCTATTAGCGATGACGCCCGTGAAAGCCACGTGTCCATGATGGCTGATCAAATGCCAAACGCTGCTGCGTTCGAATCCGCCCGCTATTGGCAGGATCGTTATTTGGCTGGCGGCACGTCCGGTGCCGGGTCTTACGGGCGGCTTGCGGTCTACAAGGCGCATGTGATCAACGAATTGGCGTATCGGCGGAGCCTCGGGTCAGTTGTCGAGTTTGGCAGTGGTGACGGCAATCAGGCGTCGCTGTTTTCGCTTGGCCGGTACACCGGTGTGGATGTGTCGGATGCCATGGTGCTGCGCTGCAACAACATGTTCGCGGATCGCAAGGGGTGGGTCTTTCAGACGCTTGCCGCCTATGACGCAGCCCCGGTGCAAGCACAGTTGGCGATGTCGCTGGATGTGATTTACCATCTGGTCGAGGATGACGTGTTCCATCGCTATATGGCGCGGTTGTTTGCTGCGGCGACAGAGGCCGTGCTGATCTATGCCACCGACGAAGACCTGCTGGCCCCTGGGGTCCATGTGCGGCACCGGGCCTATTCGGACTGGATCTCGCAAAACGCCCAAGGCTGGTCGTTGCAAAAGACCTGGAAGCAGCCTTTTCCGGCGAAACCGGGGGCAAAGTCCAAAAACAACAGCGCTGCCTTCTTTCGATTGTTCCTGAAGGAGACCACCATATGAACGCGATTGCTTTTCTCGCGGCGGCTTGTTTGCTTCTGGCTGCGTGTGACCCGGCGCAGGTTGCCGACAAGGTCGGGCGGCGGGCGGCGGAATCGGTCGTGCTGCCCGTGGTCAGCAACTATTTCACCGCCCCGCAGGCACAGACCGCCACGCTTTGTGTGGTCGAAAACGCCACCGCGAATGAAATCCAACTGCTCGCCCGTGATGTCGCTGTGCAGGCGGGCACGTCTACCGTGCAGACCATCCTTGCCATCGGTGCGCGGCCTGAAACGCTGGCTTGCCTCTCACGGGCGGGCCTGCCGCCGCTCGGCCTGTGATGCGCGCCGCAGCCCTTGCCCTGATGCTGGTCGCCTGCGGCCCGGTGTCGGTTGAACAGGCTGAACGCAATTGCATTGCCCGTGCCAAGTCCACCGCAAGCCCGATCCGCGAGGCGGGCATTGGCATCGGGTCAAACGGCAAGGCCGGTGGCTTTGTCGATATCGAGATCACGTCCGATTACCTTCGCGGTCGCGATCCGTCTGCCGTCTATGACGCCTGTGTTTACCAGCAATCCGGCCAGCCTCCGCGCCAGCCGCTCTACACCAGACCCGACTGGAGGGGATGACCCATGGTTCAGTTCACGCTTCCCAAGAATTCCACCATCCGCACTGGCAAAACCTGGCCAAAGCCGGACGGCAAGAATGTGCGCAAGTTCCAGGTTTACCGCTGGAACCCGGATGACGGCAAGAATCCGCAGGTGGATACCTATTTCGTCGATATGGACCGCTGCGGCCCGATGGTCTTGGACGCGCTCATCAAGATCAAGACTGATATCGACCCGACGCTGACCTTCCGTCGGTCCTGCCGCGAAGGCATCTGCGGGTCCTGTGCGATGAACATCGACGGCATCAACACGCTGGCCTGCATTTACGGCTTGGATGAGGTGAAGGGCGATGTGAAGATCTATCCGCTGCCGCACATGGCGGTGATCAAGGATCTGATCCCCGACCTCACACATTTCTACGCGCAGCACGCCAGCATCATGCCGTGGCTAGAGACGAAAACCAACCGCCCGGCCAAGGAATGGCGGCAATCGATCGACGACCGCAGCAAGCTGGACGGGCTTTACGAATGTGTGATGTGCGCCTGCTGTTCGACGTCCTGCCCCAGCTACTGGTGGAACGGCGACAAATACCTTGGGCCAGCAGCCCTGCTGCACGCCTATCGCTGGATTATCGACAGCCGCGATGAGGCAACGCCGGAACGGTTGGATGATCTGGAAGACCCGTTCAAGCTGTACCGGTGTCACACCATCATGAACTGCGCCAAGACCTGCCCCAAGGGCCTGAACCCCGCCAAGGCGATTGCCGAGATCAAGAAGTTGATGGTCGAACGGGTGGTCTGACCCCCCCGTTTGCTCTTTTGGACATACCCTGGGACTCGCACAACGGTTAAAAAACCGATGTGCGACCGGGGGTTGGCACCCGCTCCCTCACAAATCATAGGGCCACGATAAAAGGACCACCCCATGCCGCTGCTGCAACTGGTCTATGCTTCGCGCCCGTTCGGGTTTGAGTCAGGCACGCTCACCGCGATCTTGTTTGATTCCCGCCGTTGCAACGCGCGGGATGGCATCACCGGCGCGCTGATCTGCCGGGATGATCTGTTTTTGCAATTGCTCGAAGGCCCGGCAGACAAGGTGACGGCGACCTATACCCGGATCACACGGGATGACAGGCACGTAGAGTTGCACCCTTTGGTCCGCAAGCAGATTGGCGAAGGCGACCGTCTGTTTCCCGCTTGGTCGATGCGCGATGACCCGGCACAAAGCGATGTCTGGTCGCGTGAGGCCGTGGCCGCAGGTGCGCCGCAGGCCGCGTCAGAGGCCGAGGTGATGGATATCTTTCAACGGCTCGCCGCGCGTTAGCGCAGGCACAGGTCCGGGAACAATCCAGCCAGCCCCTCTGCTGTGGCCGCACAAACGCCGCGTTCGGTGATCAGCCCCGTCACCAGATGGGCAGGTGTTACGTCAAACGCCGGATTTCGCGCCGTGGTGCCATCGGGCGAGATTTGCACCGATACGATCTGTCCCGCCGCATTGCGCCCCTGCACATGGGTAACCTCATCGCCCGCGCGTTCCTCTATCGGGATCTCGGCCAGCCCGTCGTGCACCCTCCAGTCGATGGTGGGTGACGGCAGCGCCACATAGAACGGCACGCCATTCGCCGCCGCCGCCAGCGCCTTCAGATACGTCCCGATCTTGTTGCATACATCGCCACGCGCCGTGGTGCGGTCGGTGCCAACGATGACCATATCCACCTCGCCGTGCTGCATCAGATGCCCGCCCGCGTTGTCGGTGATCAAAGAATGGGGCACGCCTGCGGCCCCCAGTTCCCACGCCGTGATCTGCGCGCCCTGATTGCGGGGCCGGGTTTCATCCACCCAGACATGCAGGTCGATCCCAGCCGCTTGCGCATGGTAAATGGGCGAGGTCGCGGTGCCCCAATCCACCGTCGCAGGCCAGCCCGCATTGCAATGGGTCAGAATGTTGACCCGCCCCTTGCGGTTGGCAATCGCCGCTATCAGCCCGAGCCCGTGCTGGCCAATCGCTGCGTTCATCGCCACATCCGCATCGGCAATCGCATCGGCGCGGGCCATCGCAGCGGTGGCCCGTTCTGCGGGTGGCAGGGGCGCAAGCGTCGCCACCATATCATCCAGCGCCCACCGCAGGTTGATCGCGGTGGGGCGGGTTTCGTGCAAGATCTGCCACGCATGGTGCAACGCGGTATCGGACGCATCGCTGGCCATCTGCACCGCCAGGCCGTAGGCGGCGGTCGCCCCTATCAGGGGCGCGCCCCGCACCCACATGTCGCGGATCGCCGTGGCGAACCCGGCAAGGTCGGTCAAGCCCACCACCCGCAGATCATGCGGCAGCCAGCGTTGGTCAATGATGCGGATCTTATCACCGTCCCGCCAGATGGACCGGTAGGGTACACCGTTGATTTTCATTGCCATCCTCGCTGCCATACGCGGTGGATGATGGGTCAGGCCCGATGATCCCGCAAGCCAGTATCGCACCGGGGCCGTCCTGTGATACGGGTTTGGCATGCCCATCCTATTGCTTATCCTGCTGCTGTCGGTGCTGGCCTATCTGTGGGTCACGCGGCGCAATTCCACCCTGACGCGGGCCTGCCGCTGGCGGTTGGACCGTACCCAAGGCCCCAGCCTGTATCGTTGCGCGGCCTGCGGTGCGGTGTGCGATCCGGGGCCTGGGCGGCAACCGAACGACTGTCTGCGGCCAAAGGATTGACCATTGCCCGTCCCTTGCGCAAAACTGGCCCACAACCCGGAGATGCCATGAAGCCCTGCAACCCGACCCACGCGGCCCCACCCGATGCGACGGCCCGAAAGGCGATTGCGCCGGTCATCTGCTATCCGGTCGACAGCCTGCCAGTGCCAGACCTTGCCCCCTACCATGCGGCACGGGACGGCTGGCAAAAGGTGGCCGAGGTTCTGGTCCCCGCCCGCGACGCACGCTGTTTTGATGTGCCGGCCGGGCATTTCTTTCGGATCACCTGCGCCAATGGCCCGCAGGTCGGCGATTTGAACTTGTGGGCGGCAGACAATCTGGGGGAGCGGTTCTTTTCGGGCAAAACCCGTGCCTTGCATGGCACGCATCTGTCCGCGGGGGATCGGATGTGGTCAAACCTGCCGCATCTGCGGGTGATGGCCACCATCACCGATGACAGTCTGGACTGGTACGGCTTTGATGCCTTTGGCGGTGCGGTGCATGACGTGATCGGCACCCGCTGCGATCCCTACACCCACAACCTGCTGTCGGGGGGGCAGTACCACCATTGCTGCCATTCCAACCTGACCCGTGCTTTGGCAGACCGAACCGGACTGCCGCTGGCGCAGGCGGAAACCCATGTGCATGATGTGCTGAACGTGTTCATGTGCACCGGGTTCAGCCGCAACACGGGTCAGTATTTCATGAAGGCGTCGCCAGTGCGCCCCGGTGACTACCTGGAATTCTTTGCCGAAATTGACCTGCTTGGCGCCTTGTCGGCTTGCCCCGGCGGGGATTGTTCATCTGAACACTCTTCGGATCAGGCCGCCTGCCACCCTCTGCTGGTTGAGGTGTTCCGCCCCAACACTGCGCCCAGATCCAAGGTGCTGCACCAGAATTACGATGGCAGCCACGGGATCTGATGTCGGTGGGGGCTGTCTGCCCCCACACCCCCGAGGATATTTGCGCCAAAATGAAAGCGCTAACAGTAGCGTTCCACCGTGGCCGCCTGCGTGTCATCATAGCGGTCGCCATAGGCCCAGCCCACGGGCAGAAGGCGGGCCATTTCCGTTCGATGCGCCTCTGAGAGCGTGATCTCGGATGCTCCTGCCCAATCGGCCAGATGGTCCGCCGTCCGGGTGCCGGGAATGGGGATCAGGTGGGGAGCCCGGTCCAGCACCCACGCCAAAGCCAAGGCCGGGGGTGTCAGGCCAAGGTCATGGGCGTAGCTGCGGAAGGCTTCGATCTGCGCACGGTTCAACGCCCAGTCCCGCCCTTGAAAGCGGGGGATCTGGCGGCGGAATTCAGCCGCGGGCAGGGTGGCCGGGTCCAGAACGTCGCGCCCCAACGCCCCCCGAGCCAGGGGAGAGAACGGCACAAAAGCGACGCCCAGATCCTCGCAGGCCTGGATCAGCCCCAGCTCTGGCTGGCGCGTCCACAGTGAGTATTCGTTCTGTACCGCCCGGCAAGGATGCACGGCATGGGCGCGGCGCAGAGTGCCGGGGCTGATTTCCGACATGCCGTAGCCGCCAATCTTGCCCTCCTCGACCAGCCGCGACAGGGTGCCTGCGACCTCTTCGATCGGGGTGGCTGGGTCGTGGCGGTGGATATAGAACAGCGCCACATGTTCGACCCCAAGACGGCGAAGTGACCCTTCCAGTTCCGCCCGCAGATGGGCGCAGGAATTGTCGATGCGCCGCGACGGGCCACTTACAAAGCTGGCCTTGGTGGCCAGAGTGGCTGCGTGTTTGCGAATCGCAAGCCACTGGCCCAGAACGGTTTCCGACCGGCCCATCCCATAGATGTTGGCCGTGTCGTAAAAGGAGATGCCATGGTCCCAGGCGGCATCAAGGCAGCGCAGGCTGTCCTCATCCGAGGTCGCACCAAAGATGCCGCCGAAGGACAGGCAGCCAAGGCCGATGGCGGAAACCATAGGGCCACCGGCCCCGAGTTGACGGATTTTCATGCAGGATCCTGACGTTGAGGGCATCGCACTAGACGCCCCCGAATCGCTTCGGTCAACCCCGGACGTAATGCATGCCCTGAAACTTTGCCCGCAGGGCGGCGGTGCGCGGGGCCACTGTTTCGGGCGCGTTGGACCGCAGCCCTTCGGCGATCAGCGCGGCCAAGGCGGGGGCATCGGCAGGCGTCACGCCCCGGCGCACCAGTTCGGGCGTGCCAATGCGCA
>JANNNF010000147.1:0-4101 GCA_031398405.1 Rhodobacterales bacterium
GGAGGCAAAACACGGGCCAGTCAACGCAGGTGAGTGGGTGATTTTGCGGAGCGACTGGGACGCGCGCGCCCACGATGCCGATCTGTTTCTGAACGCCAATGAGACCGGGCCGCATACGCCGGGGCCGACCGCCGAGGTCATCGAGTATCTGCTGGACAAGGGGATTGTGGGTTGGGGCAGTCAGTGCCTCGGTACCGATGCGGGGCAGGCTGGGGGCATGACGCCACCGTTTCCGGCGCATAACCTATTGCACAAACACAACTGCTATGGGCTGGCCAGCCTTGCCAATCTGGACAAGTT
Source organism: Rhodobacterales bacterium (assembly GCA_031398405.1). Lineage (GTDB taxonomy): Bacteria > Pseudomonadota > Alphaproteobacteria > Rhodobacterales > Rhodobacteraceae > JANNNF01. Next base: position 301 of record JANNNF010000147.1, read on the forward strand.
GCCTGCCAAGGGGGCGATCCTAATTGCCGCCCCCCTGAAGATCAAGAACGGCACCGGGTCACCGATCCGCGCACTGGCTTTGGTGCCGCGGGGCTGAAGTGACCGATCACATCATCATAGGGTCGGGGATCAACGGGCTGGTGGCGGCCAGCCTGCTTGCGCTCGCCGGCAAGCGGGTGATCGTGCTGGAGCGTGAAGACCGTCTGGGCGGCTGTCTGCTGACAGAGGAGTTGGCCCCCGGCTTTACGATAGATGTGATGGCGGCCACCTGGGTGTTGTTCATGACCTCGCCTGCCGGGGCGGCGTTGGGACCGCATCTTGCAAAGCACGGGTTTGAGTATTGCCACACCCCCCACCCGACTGCCGTGTTGCGCCCGGGGGGGGCGGCGCTGGTGTTGACCACCGATGGTGCCACCAACCGGACGGCGTTCAATGCAGCGTCACCCGGTGACGGCGATGCCCATGCGGCAGTGGTGGCAGCGATTGGGGCCGATGCGCCGTTTTTGTTTGCGCTGCTGGGGGGGAATTTGTGGTCGTGGTCGACAGCGCGTCTGCTGTGGGGGCAAATGCGCCGCCGCGGGTCGCGGGGGCTGATGGCGTGGTTTGGGGCGGCCTTGGCCCCGGCGCGGGGGTGGCTGGAGCGGGATTTTACCAGCCCGACTGTGCAGGCACTGTTTGCGCCATGGGTGCTGCATTGTGGTCTGACGCCCGAATCCGCCTATTCCGCACAGATGGGCAGGGTGATCGCCTTTGCATTGGAGGCGGCGGGGGCCCCTGTGGTCAAAGGTGGGGCCGGAACGGCAGTGACCGCTTTTCGCCGTCTGATCGAGGCAAATGGCGGGGAATGTCGGACCGGCGAGGATGTGGCGCGGATCCTGGTGAAGGATGGGCGGGTCAGCGGTGTGCGGTTGGCGTCGGGGTTGGAAATTGCGGCCCCGTCGGTGCTGGCGAGCGTTGCACCGGGGCAGTTGTATGACCGGCTGTTGGCCGATGTGAACCTGCCCGAGGATAAGGTGGCAGCGCAGGACTTTCGTCATGGGCGAGGCAATTTCCAACTGCATTACGCGCTGGACCGGGTGCCGGAATGGCTGGCACCGGGGTTGGAACGGGTGGCGCTGATCCATCTGGCGGATGGCATTGATTCCGTTTCACGGTCTGCGAATGAGGCTGAACGCGGCTTGCTGCCAACGGTGCCCACGATCTGCGTGGGCCAACCGTCAGCCTTGGACGCCTCGCGCTGCCCGCCGGGCAAGGCGGTGCTTTGGCTGCAAATTCCCGACGCGCCGCGTGTGATCAAGGGCGACGCGGCGGGCCAGATTGACGGGACAGATTGGGATGCGGTGCGTGAGGCTTTTGCCGACCGCATCGAGGCGATCCTTGCCCGCCACATCAAGGATTTTGACAGGCTGGTGCTGGCGCGCAGGGCCTATTCGCCGCGCGATCTGGAACGGCTGAACGTCAACCTTGTCGGCGGGGATCCTTATGGCGGGGCGTGCAGCCTTGACCAGTTTTTCCTGTGGCGGCCGTTCAAACAGTCAACCAATGGCACGGGCATTGTGCGTGGGTTGCGCCATATCGGGGCCTCGGCGCATCCGGGGCCGGGGCTTGGCGGTGGGTCGGGGTATCTGGCGGCGAAAGGGTTGGGGGCATGAACGATCAGGCTCCGCCAGACGTGCGGCCGTTGGGCGAGATTGGGCTGTCAAACTACGCGCCTTACCTGATGAACCGCATTATGGGGCGCTACAACGCCAGCCTGCGCGCGGAAATGGGCGATCTGGGGTTGTCGACGCCCAAGATGCGGGCTTTGGCGGTGCTGTCGGTGATCGACGGGCCGCTGATCCGGCAGTTGGCGGTTTATGCGGTGGTCGAGCAATCTACCCTGAGCCGCAGTCTGGACCAGTTGGAGGCGGATGGTCTGGTCCGGCGGGTGGCGGATGCGGTCGATACGCGCGGCACCCGGATCTACATCACCGATGCCGGGCGTGCCGCGTTTGATCAGTTGTGGCCGCATATGGCGGCAGCACAGGCGCGGATGTTCCGGGGGATTTCAGATGAGGATCGCAGGGTTTTTGTCGGCATCTTGCAAAAGATGCTGGCCAATATCCGCAAGCACGAGTTTTGAATGCCGATGTCAAAGGCGCCAGTGGCGGCGCTGCAATCCTTCAAAGGCCACGATACCCATGGAGGCTGCCTTGATGAAGTCTGTCTTGTCCGTTGCCGCCCTGCTGGCGTTCACCACAACGGTGCTTGCCGCCCCCTTGCCGGGGATGCGCGGCGTTGATCACATTGGCATCACTGTGCCCGATCTGGCACAGGCCGAGGCGTTTTTTACCGATGTGCTGGGCTGTCAGAAGGCCACGTCTTTTGGGCCGTTCCGCGATGACAAGGGCAACTTCATGGCCGACGTGCTGGAGGTGGATCCTCGCGCCGTGATCGAGCAGATCACCCTGATGCGTTGCGGGTTCGGGTCCAATATAGAATTGTTCCACTACACCGCGCCCGACCAGAAAACCGTGACAGCCCGCAACAGCGATATCGGCGGGCATCACATTGCGATCTATGTCGATGATATCGCAGCAGCGGCAGAATACTTCAAAACGGCTGGCGTGCGCACGTTGGCAGGCCCCATCCCGATCACTGATGGCCCGGTGGCGGGGCAGTCGATCCTGTATTTCTTCGCACCCTGGGGTTTGCAGATGGAGGCCATCAGCTATCCCGACGGTCAGGCCTATGAAAAGGACGGCGGCCCTGTGCTGTGGTCCACCCGCAACCCTTCCAATTAAAGGTAAGCCGCATGGCCGAGCGTTCGTTCAAGGCAGAAGTGCAGGATCTACGTCTGGGAGCGGGGGAAACCTTCACCGGAGAGGGGATTCTGGCCATCACCAAGGCTCTGCTGGAAAACGGCGTCGGCTATGTCGGGGGGTATCAGGGCGCACCCATCAGCCATCTGATGGATGTGCTGGCCGATGCCGAGGACCTGCTGGCCGAGTTGGGCGTGCGGTTTGAGGCGAACGCGAATGAGGCCGCGGCGGCCGCGATGCTGGCGGCAAGCGTGCACTACCCGATCCGCGGGGCAGTGACCTTCAAGGGGTCGGTGGGCGTCAACGTGGCATCAGACGCGTTGGCGAACCTGGCCTCATCCGGCGTCACGGGTGGCGCGCTGATCATCGTGGGCGAGGATTACGGAGAAGGGTCCAGCATCATGCAGGAACGCAGCCATGCCTTTGCGATGAAGTCGCAGTTCTGGCTGTTGGACCCGCGCCCCAGCCTGCCCACGATCGTGAAGGCTGTGGGTGACGGCTTTGCGCTGTCAGAGGCGACGAATACCCCCGTCATGCTGATGGTGCGCATCCGGTCCTGCCATGTGACGGGGACGTTTGAGGCGCGGGATAATGTGGCCCCGGTGCTGTCAGTGCGCGATGCGTTGTCAAACCCGCGTTCAGATTTCGCGCGGGTGGTGCTGCCGCCGATGTCCTACATGCACGAGCAGGACAAGGTTAAGGTCCGCTGGCCTGCTGCCGAACGCTATATCATGGATCACGGGCTGAATGAGGTGTTCGGGTCTGCCGATGCGCCGTTCGGCATCGTGGTGCAGGGGGGTATGTATAATGGCGTGATCCGGGCGCTGCAACGGCTGGAGCTGGCTGATTTGTACGGCGAAACCCAAGTGCCGATCTATGTGCTGAACGTGACCTATCCTCTGGTATCGTCGCAGTTTCTGGAGTTTTGCCACGGGAAAGATCAAGTGCTGGTGGTCGAGGAAGGCCAGCCCGAGTTCATCGAACAGCAGCTTACGACCTA
>JANNNF010000175.1:0-15232 GCA_031398405.1 Rhodobacterales bacterium
TTGGAAACTGTGGTCCGCCTTCTGGCCCCTGCTGGAACGAGATAATCGTCAGAACCACGAACGGGCCGTAGAGAAACAGCAAGAACGCCGCGACATAGACAGCAAGGATGGGTTTGAGGATACGAGATTCCATCGCTTACAACTCCCGCTTCAAATCGACGATGCGCAAGAAGCCGGCAATCACGATGCCCATCACAACCGTCAGGATCACCCCGACAACCGAAGCCGTGGCCCATTTCAGCGAACCGACCTGCGTCACGATGATATTGCCCAGCAGGTTCACCTTGCGGCCCGACAAGGCCCCCGAGGTCGCGAATTCACCCAGCACCATCACGCTGACAAAAATCGCACCGACAACCACACCGGGCAGCGACAGCGGGAAGATGATCTTCCAGAAGATCCGCCCGAACCCGGCACCCAGATCCCGCGCGGCTTCGATGATGTTGCGATCGATGCGAGCCAACATGAAGGCGACCGGCCCCACCATGAACACGCAATAGATCTGAGTCATGCCGATGACGACGGACAGTTCGGTAAACAGCAGCACCTCAATCGGCTGCTGGATGATGCCGGCCTTCAACAGAATGATGTTGATCGCACCTTCTTTGCCCAGCATGGGCCGCCATGCCAGCACCCGGATCAGGAATGACGTCCAGAATGGAATGACGCAGATTACCAGAAGAACCGTGGATAGCGTCTTGCTTTTGACCAGCAAGCCCACGAACAGCGCCGTGGGGTAGCCAACGATGAAGGTCATCGCCAGGACGATCAGCCAGATTCGTACTGTCGTCCACAATGAGCCGATATAAGTGTCAGAGGCGAAAAATTGTTTCCAGCTTGCCAGCGTTGGATCGGACGAGATGTTGAAGGTGGTCTGCGTCCAGAAGGAGACATAGACGATCATCAAGATCGGCGTGATCAGGAATAGCCCCATCCAGATGATGCCGGGCAACAGCAGCCACCGTGTGGTGGTATCCTTGCGCGGCACTGATACGGTTGTGTCAGACATCAGCGCGCCTCCCGGCCAAAAACGATGGCCTGGTCAGGATTCCAGGTCAGCAGGTATTCTTGCTTTGGCGCATAGGTTTCGGGGGCACCAAGGCTCAGGTGATGCTCTGTCTCGATGACAAGCCCGTCGGCATCGAAGAAGTTCATGATTGACGAACCCAGATATTCTGATGCCACGAAAGTGGCCTTCAACGCCGGTCCGTCCGAAACCGACGACGTGGGCTTGACCTTCATCCTGTCGTACCGCACGGCATAAACGTCACGGTCTGATTTGCGTGCGGCGGGGGCAGCCACGGTGCCGAAAGGCCCGGTGAACCGCCCCCCGGTCAGGGTTCCGTCAAACAGGTTGAAGCGGTTCAGGAAATGCGCCACATCGGGCGAGGCTGGCGCGTCATAGACAGCATCCGCAGCCCCCGTCTGAATCACCCGGCCCCTGTCCAGCACAACCACGCGGTCCCCCATGGCCAGCGCCTCATTCTCGCTGCCGGTCACATGCAGGAAGGTCACACCCAATCGTTCGCGTATGGCGCGCAGTTCATTGCGCATCCGGCCGCGCAAGTTGGCATCCAGCGCCCCCAAGGGTTCATCCAGCAAGACCAGCTTCGGCTGCATCGCCAGCGTGCGCGCCAGTGCCACGCGCTGGCGCTGGCCGCCCGATATCTGATCAACTCCGCGATCTTCCATCCCTGACAGCCCAACCATCGCAATGACTTCACGCGCGCGGCGGTCTGCTTCGGTGGCGGGCAGAGGCGATTTGCCATAGCTAAGGCCAAAGCCCACGTTCTTGATCACCGTCAGATGCGGGAACAGCGCAAAATTCTGAAACACAAAGCCAATGCCGCGCTCATGCGCGGGCATGTAGGTGATATCGCGGCCCTCGAAAAAGACCCGGCCAGTGTCAGGCGTTTCGAATCCGGCGATAACCCGCAGCAAAGTGGTCTTGCCCGACCCTGACGGCCCGAGAAATGAAACATATTCGTTGACCCCGACGTCCAGCGAAACAGCGTCCAAGGCTGTCAGATCGCCATAACGCTTTGTCACACCGTCCAGACGAAATACTGCCTTTTCCACCGCCACCTCATTCTGGGCCAAGCAAAAGGCGCACCCACGCCTTCAGTCGGAATTAATGGTCAAGGGAGGGTGCAGAGGCACATATTGCAAATCCCGAGCACGGCAGGCTGACCATGAAACTGTACTTCGTATAAAATGATTATTTCATCACCCTGTCAACAAGTCATTAAGTTTCTTTTGCTGCCTATTTCTCACCCATTCGTTGCGTTTTGACGTTTTAATTAACCCATGGGTGAAACGGGATCTAATTACAAAATGAACTCTGTATACAATAGTTAATTTACTGCGGCACCAAGTAGGGCGCAAAGGCACCTGTCTCACTGATCACGGCGACAATCTTCATTCGGGCAAGATTGCGTCTGGCTACGATTTCCACATGGTCCCTTAGATATTCCGCAGCAGAATCAATAGGGTGTCGTGCAATCAGATCAAAGAGCGTTCGGTACTGGTCAATGGCTGCCTCATCATTTGGCAAACCCAAGGACGTCAACGCGCGATTTACCGATGACAGCAGCAGTCGATTGCTGCGTATCATCTCAACAAGGGTCGTGTTTGGTGCCTGCGAGATACACAGTTCCACCAAAGCATCGCTTAGCGACTGTGACGACAGTGTAGCACCAGAATCGATCTTTTCCAAAAGATGCTCAACGTCAGCGTAGCGGATAAATGGGGCGGACATGCGCAAAGCGGCCGGTTCGATGATTCCGCGCAATTCCAGCTTCTCCCGAATGGTGCGCGCAGTCAGTGGCCCGGCAATCCTATGCGATGCGGGATTTTTGCGAATCAAGCCGCGTTCCTGCAAACGGGCCAGAACGTCGCGTGCCACGGTGCGACTGACGCCAAGATATTCGGACAGTTCCGTTTCCACGATGCGGAATTCACCAAATATCTGGCACGAGGCCACCTGTTCCTCAACCTCATCATAGACATGACGCCATGTGCCACGGGTTTGCAGAGCGTCGTCCACCGCTTCGGGGATATCCAGCGTGAACTCGCTGATGTCACGACGCAATGGGGCGATGCCCCGGCCCTCTGGCCCGACAAGATAGCCGCGCCCTTCAAACCGGTGAACAAGGCCTTCTGTCATCAGGTGGCGCAGGGCCGCCTGCACTGGCACGCGACTGGTTTGCATTACGGTGGCAATCGGGCCTTCCAGCAGCACCAGTCCCTCAGGCAGGTCGCCGCCCTGAATGTTTCGGCGCAATACGCGGGTGATCAGCTCATACCTTGGTTCCTGCGCAAAGGGGTTGGATGACCGGATCATGCAGCCCCCTCTTCGGGAAGGGCGCTGCCCTGTATGCGGCGGATGAACCTTTCCCATGCCCGGGTAGCATAGTTGTATTCATCCATCACGGTGTTCCAGATTGCGATGCGGCTGGCGCGCTCTTGATAGCTGCCACCTGCACGGCGCGCGCCGGCGCGCACCACCCATTCCCCCGCAGGCCCGGTCAAATCCTGTGCTGCTGGTGCGCCGTCATACCAATAGGCCCATTCCTGTGGCGTCATATGGGCGCGGCTGCGGTCAGGTGTTGCGATGTAATAGCCTTGCCGTGCCATGACAGAACCGGCGTACCCGCTTAGCCACCAGTTCAGATATTCATAGGCCATATCCAGTTCTGCCCCGCCCAGATGCCGCGACAAGCTGGCCCCGCCATGCCATGCGCGGTACCCTTCGGCGGGGGCAGCTTCGATAAAATTGCCCGGATGCGGGCCGATCTGACCATAGACAGGCGACCACATGCTTTGGACAGCCACCCGCTTATCCCGGACAAGTTGTGCTGCCTGATCCCCGTCGCGCCACGCACCGCAGAAATAGCCCTGACGGCGTCGGTCCTCTAACAAGGCCATCAGCGCATTGATTTCCTCGATCGTCATGTTGCCGATGTCGGCAAATTCCAACTCACCCGCAGCCTCTGCCGCAAGGGCCGCATCGAAAAACCCGATTGCCGGTTCATCCACCAAGGCGATGCGGCCCTTAGCCCTTTTGTCTAGAAGCCACGCCCAACTGGGTTTTATGCCTTCCGCCATGCCAAAGACGCGCGGATCATAGCCAAAGCTGTCCATGTTATGCACGGTTGGCAGCATGCTGATAGAGCGTGAAGGTTTCGGCCCTAAAAATCCCCCCGGCTGCACATACAACTTGCGCACCGGCGCATCGCCATGACCACGCCACGCGTATTTGCTGATGCCACCATGTTTGGCCAGATCGCTGATATTGTTCCATTCGGTGAGACGGTTGATATCAATCGGTTGCAGCGCGCCCCAGAACCATACGATGTCAAGGTTATGAAAACATTGCTCATAAACATCATACCCCTCAGGCTCCATCGCGGCGCGGCGTTGGCAGGTCGGAAAATCCAGCAACTCATAATCCACGGAAAAGCCAAGGTCGGTTTCAGCCTGTTCACGAACCTGGCTTAACAGCGTGATCGAGGTGCCGCGCACGCGCAACCGGCGTTGGTGCAGCCGGGGTGGAGAGGCCAAGTGGACCAAAGACGAAATCATTCCTGTATCCTTGGACGTGGGCCGTGGCAGCAGGTCTGCCACGGCATTCATTTTTTCAGGCCAGTGCCGCCGCGACGCCGTCAAGCACGGCCTTGCGGTCACGTCGGGCTTGCAAGGCCTGTTCCATCGTTACCTTGACAAAGCGTGTAGGTGTATGGGGCTGCAACTGGCCGATCAGGTCCATATCGGCAGACACCACCGTGCCCAGCATGAAATACCCGCCGCCCGATACCGCATCGCGGTGCAGTACGATAGGCTCGGTTCCGCCAGGCACCTGCACCGATCCGTAGGGATAGCAGGCGTCCACGATATTCGAGGGATCGGATCCAGCGCCAAAGGGCTGTTCGCGCGGCACGAATTCCAGCGGCCGCCCGGCCTTGAACCGGTATCCGATGCGGTCGGCCTCAGGGGCCACTTTCCATGTGTCCTCAAAGAAACCCGTGCCCGCCGCTTCGGTGATCCGGTGCCAGTAAAGCCCCGGCAGCATCCGCAATTCGGCGGGTGCCCCCGGCATCCGGCGCAGGTTTGCGGGAACCGACCGGCCAACCTTGCCCGCCCCCTCGCCCACCGGCAGCACATCGCCTGCCTGCAGTTTGCGCCCTTCAAAACCACCCAAAGCGCCCAGAGTGTAGGTAGACCGCGATCCCAGCACCACAGGCACATCAACGCCGCCCGACACCGCGATATATGCCCGCGCCCCGGCCTTGAGGAACGCAAAGCTGAGGACCTGCCCTTTTTTCACGGCAAAAGCCGTCCAACCCGGCTGTTCAACGCCATCTACCTTTGGCGGCAGATCGGCCCCTGTGACGGCCACCACGGCATCGACCGTAAATGCGAGCTCCGGCCCCATGAACACGGCTTCCAGCACGGCCGCACCAGCGGGATTGCCCACCAGCAGGTTGGCCGCCGCCAGGGACAGCATGTCCATTCCGCCCGAGGTTGGAATGCCAATATGGTAATAACCCGGGCGACCCAGATCCTGCACTGTGGTCGAAAGACCCGGTTTGACGACATTAATGGCCATTGAGAGCCTCCATCACACGGGCGTTGGTGCCGTCGATATCGGCCTGAAATGCGGCCAGCGAAAAGGACACCGGCGCAATCCGTGGCATCCAGCGGCCTGCGTCAACCTCGGCCACGGTATGGTCATACTCGGCCCGGTCGATCGGTTTCCATTTCACGATATCGCCGGGTTTGAACAGGCACATGAAATCGCGCAGGTAAGGCGTCGTCTGATGCGGATCATAAATCGGCATGGGCGTGATGCCAAACATCTGATAGCCGCCAGCACCCCGCACCGAATAGATGCAGGCGAAACAGCCCCCATGGCCCACCGTCAGGCGCGGTGTATCGGTGCGCGGGCGCAGATACTTCGGCGACTGGATTTGGCGTGAGCGGTCGGTCATTTGGTACAGGAATGGCAGCCCCGCCACGAAACCCACCATCGACACAAACCATGGCGCGCCGGAATGGGCCTTGACGAACCCGTCGATCCCGTCCAGCCCGTTGATCCGCGCGGTGTATTCGATATCGGTCGAAGTCGGGTCCTGATGACGTTCGCGAAACCGCTGGCCAGTTTCGTGGGTCCAGGGATCGTTGTAGAAAACCGGCACTTCGATGATCCGGGTTTCCAGCGTGGCCGGGGCAGATTGGGCTACCGCCTCCAGCGCCTTCAGCTCGCGCATCATATCATCAGGTGCGATCACGTCGGGGTCAAAGCGCACCTGAAATGATGCGTTCGCCGGGCAGATTTCAGTCACGCCGCGGATATTGGCATCGCGAAGTGCGTTGGTGATCGACAGGCCCTTGAAGAACGCCTCCAGCGACATTTCTTCTTCGCATTCGACGAAGATATGCTCATCCCCGCCGAAGGAATATCTTGTGGTCATTCGTCTTGCTCCTCTGTCCCAAGCCGATGGGCGTTCCGTTCCAGCCACGGCTCCAGCCACCTTGTGTGAAAGTCTCCGGCCTGCACGTCCGGATCGCGCGCCAGCAACTGGTGCAACGCTTTTGTGGTGGGCAGGCCACCCACCTGCAATTCCTGCAAGGCACGGCCCATCCGGGTGACTGCGGCACTTCGACTTTCATCCCAGACGATCAGCTTGCCCAAAAGCGAGTCGTAAAACGGCGGCACCTGGTAGCCGGGATAAAGCATCGTATCAAACCGCACCCCGCCCCCGCCCGGCACGATCAGATCGGTGATGGTGCCGGGGCCGGGCTGAAAGTTTTTCGCCGGGTCTTCGGCACAGATGCGCACTTCGATGGCGTGACCGGACAGGCGGATATCCTCCTGACGATAGCGCAGCGGTTCGCCCGCGCAGACACGGATCATCTCGCGCACCAGATCAACGCCGGTGATCATTTCCGTGACCGGATGTTCCACCTGAATTCGGGTGTTCATTTCGATGAAATAGAATTGTCCGCTGGTATCATCATAAAGGTATTCCAGAGTTCCCGCCCCGCAATAGCCCACCGCCTCGGCCAAGGCGACGGCCGAGGCGCACAGCCTTTCGCGCATGGCCTGCGGCAGACGGGCAGAGGGGGCTTCCTCCCACACCTTTTGACGTCGGCGTTGCAGGGAACATTCGCGTTCGAACAGGTGAATGGCGCGGGTGCCATCACCCAGGATCTGCACCTCGATGTGGCGGGCGCGCTCGATCACCTTTTCCAGATACAGACCGCCATCGCCAAAGGCGGATTTCGCTTCGGCACTGGCTTGGGGCAAAAGACGTTCGAACTCTTCGATGTCCTGGGCGATGCGGATGCCCCGACCACCGCCACCTGCTGCGGCCTTGATCATCACGGGAAAGCCGATTTCGCAGGCCAAGGCGCGCGCGCGCTCCGCGTCATGAATGCGCCCGTCCGACCCCGGCACCACAGGCACGCCCGCCGCCTGTGCCGCCAGACGCGCCGCCACCTTGTCGCCCATCTGCCGGATGGCATTGCCCGCAGGCCCGATCCAGACCAGCCCCGCCGCCTGCACCGCATCGGCGAAATCGGCGTTTTCGGCCAAAAAGCCATAGCCCGGATGCACAGCATCTGCGCCCGTGTCTGCCGCTGCCTTCAAGATATTGGCGATGTTCAAGTAGGATTTTGATGCCATCGGCGGACCGATCAGCACCGCCTCATCCGCCATGCGTACAGGCAGGCTTTCGGTGTCGGCGGCGCTGTGCACTTGCACGGTTTTCAGCCCCAACTCGCGGGCGGCACGGATGATGCGCACCGCGATCTCGCCCCGGTTGGCGACCAGCAGTTTGGTGATTGGCATGTGGATCAGCCCAGTTCAGCCAAGGGTTGGCCCGCCATCACCGGTTCCTCGTCGTCAACAACAAAGGCGCTCAGCGTGCCTGCCTGATCCGACTGGACCTCGTTGAAGGATTTCATAACCTCGATCAGGCCGATCACATCGCCCACCGCCACCGCGTCGCCCGGATTCTTGAACATCGGCTGATCAGGCGAGGGGCGGCGATAGAACGTGCCGGGCAGCGGCGACAGGATTTGCTTGGTCATGGTTTTTCCTTTTTTTAAGAACGGTAGGGCGCGATGGCCGCACCTACGGCCATTGCCACGGCAACGGCATTGGGCGTGTCAGAATGCACGCAAATTGCATCGGCACGCACGGCCACATCGCGCCCGCCAACGGATGCCACTTTGCCCTCGCGGATCGCGCGCACACAAACGGCGGCTGCATGCGCGGGATCCGTCGGCGCATGTTCGCGGGTGATGATCAGGCCGCCGTCGTCGTTGTAGTCAAGATCCGCATAGAACTCGGCCACAAAGGCGTGACCCCGCGCCGGGTAAACCTTTTCGTGCAGCGAATTGATCATGCCGAACAGCGGCACCTTGAAGATATCTGCCGCATCGGCCACCGCATGGGCGATATCCTCGATCCGCGCGGCCATGCCGTACAACGAGCCATGAGGTTTGATGTGGTTCAGCACCATCCCTTCGGCGTCCAGGAACCCTTTCAGCGCACCGATCTGATAGATCAGGCAGTTCGTCATCTCTTCGCGCCCGATCTTCATTTCGCGCCGCCCGAACCCTTGCAGGTCGGGCAAGGACGGATGCGCGCCCACCTTGACGCCATGCTGCTTTGCAAGCTGCACAGTGTTGCGCATGTGGTTGAAATCTGACGCATGAAAACCGCAGGCCACATTTGCCACATCGATTAGCGGCATCAGGCCAGCGTCGTCCCCGATTTTATACAGGCCAAAGCCTTCGCCCATGTCACAGTTGATGATCGCCATATGCCGCGCCCCCTAACCCTGCCAATCAAGCACATAAACGCCCGAACTGTGCAACTCTGCTGTCCAGCCAGGCTCAATCACGATGGTGGTTGTCACTTCTTCGATCACGGCCGGGCCTGTGATGCGGTCACCCGCACCCAGCTGTGCCCCGGCAAAGACAGGGGTCGCCTGCGCCGCGCCGTCGGCTGCGAATATCATCTGCCGGGTGCCAGACAGCGCGTAATCGGCCCCCTTGCCCGCCGCAATGGTCATGCGGCGCGGGCGATCCACGCGGCCAAGGATGGCACTTTCGACGTTCACCACCTCGACCACGCTTTGCGGTTCGGAGTAGGTGTACAACTCCATGTGCCGGGCATGGAAGGCCTCTTTCAGACGCTCCAGCGCCGCCTCGTCCAGCGCGAAGGGATCGATGTCCACGGTACATTCATGCACCTGCCCGACATAGCGCATGTCCAGACTGCGGCGGATGGAGATGCGGTCACGGTCAAACCCGTCGCGCGCTAGGTCGGCCACGCCCTTTGTTTCCAACCCGTTGAACAGCGCATCAAGCCTTGCCGCAGACGCTGCCCCCTCCAGCCGCACCGGGGCGGGGGCCATGTAGTTGTATTTGACGTCCGAAATGATCTGCCCATAGGCGCATAGCCCGGACGCAAGTTTTGACACCAGAATCCGCGTGATGCCCATATCGCGGGCCAACGCGGTGATATGCGCCCCCGTCGCCCCCCCCGCGCAGTTCAGCACGAAGTCACGGGGGTCATAGCCGCGCTCCACCGACACGCGGCGGATGGCATTGACCATGTTGTTGTTCACGATGGTGAACATGCCGTAGGCCGCCTGTTCTACCGTCAGCGCCAAGGGGTCGGCCAGACCCGCCTTGATGGCGGCCTTGGCGCGGCCCGTGTGCAAGGGCAAACGCCCGCCCACCAACCCGTCGGGGTTGAGATATCCCAAAACTAGGTTTGCATCTGTTGTCGTTGGCTGGGTTCCGCCCTGATCATAGCAGGCAGGCCCCGGTTCAGACCCCGCCGATTGCGGCCCCATCTGCAACAGGCCCATGCTGTCGATCCATCCGATGGATCCGCCCCCCGCGCCCAGGGTCTCTACCTGAATCATCGGAATCCCGATGCGATAGCGCAGAAAGTCAATGTTCTTTGACACATTCGCGCGGCCATCGCGTGTCAACGTGATATCGAAAGACGTGCCGCCCATATCGACGGTGATGATGTTTTGCAGCCCCCAAGGCTCGCCAATGTAAAGTGCCGCCTGCGGGGCTGAAGCGGGGCCAGAGTTGATGGCATAGACAGACTGGTCCGACACCACCGAGCCCAAGGCCAGCCCGCCATTTGACTGAAAATACCGCACCGGATTTTTCGCGCCCAGACTTTGGAAATAACCATCCACCGCCTCGACATAGTCCGAGAGAATGGGCGACAGATAGGCGTTCACCACCGCCGTCGATGTGCGCGTATATTCGCGCACCTGCGGGTAAAGATGCGACCCGACGGTCAGACGAACATCCGGCATCATCTCGCGCACAATCTCGGCCGCGCGCAGTTCATGCGCCGGGTGCAGCACGGACCAGACAAAGGAAATCGCCACCGCCTCTACGCCTTCGCGCAGGAAATGGCGGCAGGCGTCGCGCACGTCCTCTTCGTTCATCGGGGTGTGCACAGCTCCGGTCGAGATCACCCGTTCCGAAATCCCCCGCCGCAGATAGCGCGGCACCAGCATGGTCGCGGGCGGATACTCGGGGTCATAGCGATAGCCGTCTTCCTTGTGCCCAAGGCGGATTTCTATGCTGTCTTCATGACCCTTGGTGGCAATCAGCCCGGTTTTGGCCCCTTTGTGCTGGATCAGGGCGTTCAGGCCCACCGTTGTGCCATTGATGCACAGATCCGCGTTCGAGACGATGGCTTGCGCGGTGATCCCGGTTTCCTCCTCGATCAGGCGCAGGCCGTTTCGAATAGCAATGGTCGGGTCTTGCGGGGTGGACAGTGCCTTGAAGATGCGCACATCGCCATCCCGGTCGGCCAGAATGAAATCAGTGAAGGTGCCGCCCGCGTCGATGCCAAGCCGATATTGATTTTGCATGATGATCCCCTTCAGGCGGCATTCAGTGGGCTGGAACGAAGCGCGGCTGTGGCCGCGTGATCAACGCTTAAGGTTTCGCGGTCGCTGATGACAACGCCGTAGTCCAGACGCGCGCCTTCAAGGCTGACCAGACCGTTGCGAACGTCTTCAACTACCTTCGTTACCTCGCGCTCGAACGCGGGGCCAAAGCCGCCGCCACCGGGGTTTCGGTTGGCGGCACGTTCACCCGGCTGAATGGTTTCAATGACGTTATCGGTGATGATCTGCACCGCGCCATTGCGGGTCAGTTCCAGCCGCCCGACCTTGGCAGACACCATCGCGGATTTCGCCCCCGCCGCCCCCATCGCGGGGATGCGCCGTCCTTCGCCAAAGGTGATCAGGGTCATAGGCGTATCCAGCGGCTCTACTTCCCAACAGGTTCCGGACCCGCCCCGATTGCGCCCGGCACCGCCCGAATCCTCCATCAGCGAATAGCGGTGGATGATGATGGGATAGCTGTGTTCTAGCATTTCGATATCACCCGACGTCAGCGCGCCAAAGCAACACTCTGGCCCCACCGCATGCCAGCCGTCGGCTTGCGCCGTGGCCCCTGCGCCCGAGATGATCGAAGCGAGCACCATCGTCACATATTCCTCGTCATGCCGTTTGTCCCACCCGGCGATGTTGCAGCCATTTGCATGACCCCAGCTTGCCGACACTTTTTCCGGGGCCGCCTGTTCAAAGGCCAGCCGAACGGCATCGGTCAGGGTTTCCATCGGGGTGGTGGTGCAATTCATGTGCGGTGCCGGGGACTTCGCATTGCACAGCGTCCCCAGTGGCCCCATATCGGTGGTGACACAGCGATAGAGCCCCTCGTTATAGGGCGGCGGCAGTTGCGCGAACATCATCAGGCCCAGGTAGACGCCAGAGTGGCTGTTCCCCTCATAACTATTAATGAAATAGGGGATTTGCGGCGGAGACTGAATGGCGATGTGACAGCCATTGCCCTTGATCGTCACCGTCGCGGTGATGTCGAAATCCCCAAACCCGTGGCCTGCATCCTCCAGAATGGCGGTGCCGGTATAAACCCCGTCCGGCACGGCGGCGATCAGGCTGCGCATATGGTGTTCGGCCATGTCCAGCAACTCGGCAATGCAGTCCTGCACGGTTTCCTTGCCATATTTCTCGATCAACCGGATCAGCGCCCGCGCGCCCACCTGACAAGCCCCAATCAGCGCGTTGAAATCGCCTTCCTGATCCCGCCGGGCGCGCATGTTTGACAAGAGCAGGTTCATGACGTCGTGGCGCGGCTTGCCCTTGTCCCAGATCTTGAGGGGGGGGATGCGCAGGCCCTCGGCATAAATCTCAGTTGCGGCAGGATTATACCCTGCGGGCACAGGGCCCCCGATATCGGTCAGATGGCCTTTGCAGACCGTCCAGAACAACAACTCGCCCTTATGGAACACCGGATAGTACATGCAGGTGTCGATGATGTGTGACCCGCCATAGCTGGGATCGTTGTGCAGGATCAGATCACCCTCGTGGATGTCGCCCGCAAAATACTTTGCCACCGACTTCATCGCCGGGATCAGACTGCCAAGATGGATCGGGATATCCTGCCCTTGCAGGATCATCTCGGGCGTGTGGTTGAACAAGGCGGTGGAGTAGTCATGCGCAAGGTTGAACACTGAACTGCGCGCAGTTTGTTCCAGCGTCAGCGTCATTTCGCGCTGCGTCGTCTCCAGCACCCCCCGCACCACAGACAGTGTGATCGGGTCTACGTTGCGTTTGGCCATCATCATTCCCCGTTGCACTGCCCCTCGGGCAGGATTGCGCATGGCCCCCGTTCAGGGGTCGTGCCGGGGCAGAGTGATCGGTTTATCGCGGGTCGTCTTGTCTTGGGGTGCACAAGCTTTTTTCAGTTGGCGCACCTTTCCGGACGCCCCCCCCTTTTGCAGGCGATTGCGGACACTGGCACTGTTGACTCCGGCTCGCAGTTGGCAAAAGCTGTCTCCATTCACGCACAGGGAGGACGGGGTGACCATCACCCGCCATAGTACCAATGGCCTGCCCGCGCGCGACCGCGCGGGTCATTGGTATGGTGTGATCGCCGAAGCGTATTTTCCCCTGCAGCTTACCTTCCGCGATGCCACACGGTTTGAGGGCAGCCTTGAAATGCGCGGATTGGGTGATGTTGCACTGTCGCGCCTGCGCACCGAACCCGTGCAGTACGAGCGCCAGAAACACCACATCGCGCACACGAACGAAGAGCAGTATCTGATCACCATACCGCTGCGCGCGCCTGTCGAATTTCGGCAAATGGGCCGCGAGGTGCGCTGCGACCCCGGCGGTTTTCTGCTGGAGCGCGGAGATGAGCCCTATCGTTTTTCCTATGGGTCAACCAATGACCTTTGCGTGTTGAAAGTGGCAAAGCCCCTGTTGGCGGATAAGGTGCGCAACCCTGATCGGTTCTGTGCGCTGGTGTTTGATGGGCGCGAGGGCTTGGGCGGATTGTTCGCCACCATGGCGCAGCAAGTGGCACAGATCACGACCGATAATTCCGGGATCGTACTAGGGCGGCATCTGATCGAATTGCTGGCCCTGTCGCTGGACCAAAAGACCGAAGCCGGAGCCGGGTCGGCAGTGCGCGCCGCGCATCTGCAACGCGCCCACGCCATGGTGCTGCGCAACATCACTGACCCTGATCTCAGCCCGGGCATGGTGGCCGACGCCTGCGGAATATCAAAGCGGTACCTGCATGAGGTGTTTGCCGACCAGAACTGTACGGTTGCGCAATTCATCCGCGAACAACGGCTCATTGCGGCGCGCGATCTGTTGCAGATGCCCAACCCGGGGCCAATGTCAGACATCGCCTACCGCTTTGGGTTTTCTGATCAGGCGCAGTTTTCGAGGCTGTTCAAGGCGATGTTCGGCCAGACCCCCAGCGGTTACCGCGCGATGTGCGGGCGCGGCGCCGGGCTGCATTCCTAGGCAAAGGCAGCGCCCGTCATGGTCACTGGCCCGCCCTCGCGCCGCACACGCAGGGCGATTCCGCCCTCTGCATTGCTACGCGCCTCAACCCTGACAGGTTTGCCGCAGGTCAATGGCGAAACCCCGCGATAGGTAAACCGCGACGGGCAAGCCCCCAACACCCGCGCGCCAAGATCAAGCATCAGGTTGGCTTGCAACGGTCCATGCACCACCAGATCGTCATATCTCTCAACGTCGGTGGCATAGTTGCGGTCGTAATGGATGCGATGGCCATTGAACGTCAGCGCGGAATAGCGAAACAGCATGACGGGGTCGGGCAATAGGCGGCTGACGGCCAAGGGCGGCCCAAGGTCAGGGGCGACGGGGTGGAATGGCGCAGGTGCCCCCGGCACAGGATCGTTGCGATAAACCAGATCCTGCCGCTCAGACACCACCACCGACCCTGCCACGCTGTAATCATGCCGCACCGAGACAAAGCCCAATGGCCCCGTTGATCCGGTCTTGAAGGTGATAGCCTCGATCGTGCTTTTGCGCTCTACCAGATCGCCCTCGTGGAACGCGCCTTTGAACACCACTTCGCCCCCGGCCCACATCCGGCGCGGCAAGGGCAGGCGCGGCAGGATGATCCCCAGTTGCGGATGCCCGTCGCGACCCAGATCGGCGGGGGGCAAGGCGTCTGGGCACAGAGTCCAGAACAGGCCAAGGGGCACATCGCTGTCGGCAAGATGACCCGACAGCATCGCCCGAAACTGCCCGATCAGTCGCGCTGAAACGCTATCCTGCCGGGTGATCTGTCGCCCGATCCAGTCTTGGTAGGGGTCTTGTGGTGCATCGGTCACGGAGGGGCTGCCTTTTTCGCGGTGTCAGACATACCCTAGTGAGCCAAAGACCATCCGGCAATCTACGCGCCGGAATATCAGTGCTGCCGAATGTGGACCTGCACCGGTTTTGTTCCGGTCTTTTGAGAGCGATACTCGCCGTCAAGGAGACCGGATATGGCAGCGATACGCAGCAACGGATTTAAGCGGGAGGCGGTTTGCATCGCACTCACCAGTGGCCTGACTTTACGTCAGATTGCGTCTGATTTGAGGATCGGGCTTTCGATGCCCGGCAAGTGGGTTCGGGCGGTTTCCGAGGAAGCCAGGGTGCCAGCACAGGACGCCGAGCTTCTGCGCTAGATCGAACGGCTGCGCAAAGAGAACCGCATTCTCCGGGCAAGAGAGGGAGGTGCTTAAAAAGCCAACGATGTTTTTCATGGCTCAAAAGCCGTGATGGCAAATGAAGTTTTGAAACCCCAGACCGTCAAAGTCCTGCTGGAAAAGAAGAAGGCCGAGGTGATG